>CALMNS010000154.1 GCA_937871635.1 uncultured Solirubrobacter sp. | reverse complement strand
CGGCACCCCGTCGGTGAACAGCTCGACCAGCCGGCCGACCAGGCCGGCGCGCGGGCCGCGCCGCCAGCGGTCGTGACCGCGGAGCGCCTCGTCGAGCGACGCATCGCCCGGCGGGAACTGCGAGGCGTCGTCGAACAGGCGCTCGAGCGCCGGGATGACCGGCGTCGGCGCCGTGTTCAAGCGGACGGTCCCGTCACCGCGCTGGCCGGCCCGGCGGCGGGTTGGCCGGTCTTGTCCTCGTTCCAGGAGAAGGCGTAGTCGGACTTGTCCGTCTCCCGCCACAAGCTCGTCAGCCGCAGCGGGCGGAACGTGTCCCACATGATGGCGAGCTCGTTCGTCCGCTCAGCCCCGAGCGCCCGTTCCACCGTCCCGGGCTGCGGGCCGTGCGGCAGGCCGCTCGGGTGGAGGGTGATGCAGCCGACGTCGACGCCCTTGCGCGCCGCGTAGTCGCCGGCGGCGTAGAACATCACCTCCTCGGACTGGATGTTCGAGTGGTGGTAGGGCAGCGGGACGGCGGTGGGGTCCCAGTCGAGCATGCGCGGGGCGAACGTGCAGATCACGAAGTTGGGGCCCTGGAAGGTCTGGTGCGCCGGCGGCGGGAGGTGGAACCGCCCGGCGCGCGGCTCGAAGTCGTCCGCGTTGAACGTGTAGGGGTAGACGTAGCCGTCCCAGCCGACCGCGTCGAAGGGATGGCGATCGAGACCGTACTCCTGCAGCCCGCCGCGCACGCGGAGCACCAGCCGGTAGGCGCCGTGCTCGTCGATCGTCTCGAGCTCGGTCGGGCCGCGGAAGTCGCGCTGGGAGAACGGCGCGTGCTCGAGCAGCTGGCCGTAGCGGTTGCGGTAGCGGTTCGGCGTCTCGATCTCGCCCGGGGTGTGGAAGGCGAGCCAGTACTGCTCGACGCCCGGGTCGAGCTCGAAGGCGTGGGTCGTCCCGCGCGGGATGACCACGTAGTCCTTCTCGCGGAACGGCACGCGCCCGAAGACGGAGCGCAGCGTCCCTGACCCACGGTGGATGTAGAGGACCTCGTCGCCCTCGCCGTTGCGGTAGAAGCCGTCCAGCGCCTCGGTGGGCTTGGCGACGGAGACCTCGAGGTCGCCGTTGAACATGAGCAGGCGCCGCGACGTCAGCGGATCCCCGCCGGCCGGCAGCGGGTTGACGTCGGCGAGGCGATGCACGTGGGCCTCGGGGACCCACTCCTCGCGCTCGATCGGGGTGAAGCTCCCCACCTCGTCGAGCCGGCACGGGGAGTGCAGGTGGTAGAGGAGCGACTCGTTGCCCGAGAACCCCTCATAGCCGATCAGCTCCTCGACCAGCAGCCGGCGGGATCCGTTGTGGTGCCAGACCTGCGAGTGACGCTTGGCGGGGATCTCCCCGAGGATGGTGTAACGCATGGCCTAGAGGTTCCCGCGCCGGTCCTGCTCGCGCTCCAGGGCTTCGAAGAGCGCCTTGAAGTTGCCGTTGCCGAAGCCCTTCGCGCCGTGGCGCTCGATGACCTCGATGAACACCGTCGGCCGGTCGCCGATGGGCTTGGTGAAGATCTGCAGCATGTAGCCGTCGTCGTCGCGGTCGACGAGGATCCCCTGCTCGCGCAGGTCGGCGAGCTGGGGGGCCACTTCGGGGACGCGGTCGGGCACCTCGTCGTAGTAGGCGTCGGGGATGTCGAGGAACGGCACGCCGCGGCGCCGCAGCTCGGCGACCGTGCCGATGATGTCGCGTGTGGCGAGCGCCATATGCTGGGCACCGGGTCCTTCGTAGAACTCGAGGTACTCCTCGATCTGCGACTTGCGCTTGGCGTCGGCCGGCTCGTTGATCGGGAACTTGACTGAGCCCGACCCGTTCGTGACCACCTTGGACATCAGCGCGGAGTACTCGGTGGAGATCGCCTTGTCGGAGAAGTGGATCATCTCGCGCATCCCGAAGACGTCCTCGTAGAACTTCACCCACGGGTTCATGTCCTCGACGTTGCCGACGATGTGGTCGATGCCCAGCAGCATCCCGGTCGGCTCGCCGGCGCTGCGGGCCTCGTAACCCGGCAGGAACGGGCCGTCGTAGGCACCGCGCTCGACGAACGTGTGGATCGTCTCGCCGTAGGTGGCGATGGACGCGAGCTTGACCGTGCCGTGGGCATCGGAGATCTCGTGCGGCTCGGTCACGGCTTGGGCACCGCGCGAGGTCGCCTCGCGAAAGGCGTCCTCGGCGCTCGGAACGCCCAGGGCGATGACCTTGACCCCGTCGCCGTGCTTGTGGTGGTGCGCCGCGATCGGCGAGTCGGACGCCAGCGCGCCCGAGAGCACGAGACGGATGCGACCCGAGCGCAGCACGTGGGACACCTTGTCGCGCGAGCCGGTTTCCAGGCCCGCGTAGGCGACGAGCTCGAAGCCGAACGCGTGCACGAAGTAGTAGGCGGCCTGGGCCGCGTTGCCGACGTAGAGCTCGACGTGATCGATGCCGTGGAGCGGCATGAAGTCGCCGGCCGTGGTGGGCGCGACCTTCGGGGAATCGGCGAGTGAGCTCATGAGGCACATGTTCCTCTCCGGCGGCGCGCAGCACAATGCCGCTTCATTGCGCATCTTCGCCTAGTCTGTGCGGTCGTGGACCGGATCGACCAGCAGATCGTTGCGCTGCTGCAGGAGAACGCCAGGCGCTCGTTCCTGGACATCGGCGGGCACGTCGCGCTCAGCGCCCCGGCCGTCAAGCGGCGCGTGGACCGCCTGGAGCAGGACGGCGTGATCCGCGGCTACGCCGCGGTGGTCGACCCGGTCGCGATGGGATGGCCGACGCACGCCATCGTCGAGCTCACCTGCGAGGGGAGGATGTCCGCGGCCGAGGTGACCGCCGCGGTGTCCGGGTTCGACGAGGTCACCTCGGCCTTCACCGTGGCGGGCGAGGCGGCGGCGGTGCTGCACGTCCGCGCCCGCGACACCGCCCACCTCGAGCGGACGCTCGAGAGCATCCGCGACGCGCCCGGCATCATCCGCACCCAGAGCCAGGTCGTGCTCTCGACGCTGCTCGAGCACCCGGTGGTCTCGGCGGGTTGAGCCGGACGTCCGCCCCTCAGGCGGTCACCCGTGACGGTGACGGTGCCGGCGACGGGTAGCCCGGGATGCGCGCGGCCAGCACCGCGTCGAGGCTCAGCCGACCGCCGGCGACGGCCAGCGCGAGCGAGGCGACCCCCAGGACCAGGACGAGCTCGTAGCCGCCGTCGACCGCCAGGAAGCCCTGGCCCGTGTGGTTCGTCAGGCCCGCCACCAGCATGTTGAGCGCGAGGCTCAGCCCGACCAGCGGGAGGAGCAGGCCGAGGATGAGGGCGAGCCCGCCGAACGTCTCGAGGAACGCGATGAGGGGGGCCATGAGGCCCGGCGCGGGGATGCCGAGCGAGTCGAAGAAGCCCTCCGTTCCTGCGAGGTCCTGGAACTTGTTGATGCCGTGGACCATGAAGGTGGCACCGACCGCGAGGCGCACGAACAGCAGCGCCAGGTCGGTGCGGGAGGATGTGGAGCGAGAGGTGTTCATGGCCTTGAGAGTGGTCGAGGGGGCGTCCCGTTCGCAAGGGGACATGGGTCCCGGGACACGCGTCCCGGGCATACCCGAGGTGCGGACGTGGTGAGTACCCTCGCCGCGCAGTGCCCCCTCGTGCCCTCAACGCCACCTTCGCGACGGTGACGGCGACGACCGACGCACCCTCGAAAGCCGGACACCCGCCCGAGCCGTCGACTCCCGCACCGGCGCACCGGCCGCCGCCGCCACGTGGGCGCAGCGCGCGGGAGGAGCGCTGGGCCATCGCCCAGTTCGCCGCCTCGGCGTTGGCGGCGGCGGCGCTCGTCATCGTCCTCGCGCTCGTCGCCTTCCAGCGCGCCGGTCGGGCGGAGGCCGTCGCCACCGCCGAGGAGGTCAGCCGCGTTGCGGCCCAGGGCGTCATCGCCCCCGAGATCGATCCTGCGCTGCTGGCGGGCGCCGCCCCCGCTCGTGAGCGGCTCGACCGGCGCGTGCGCCAGACGCTGCTGCGCGAGCCGGTCCTGCGGGTCGTCGTGTTC
>CALMNS010000153.1 GCA_937871635.1 uncultured Solirubrobacter sp. | reverse complement strand
GACCACTCCGGCCGCGAACCCGCCGGCGGCGAGCGCGGCCACCTGGCGGCTCGAGACCTCGAGCGTGCCCCGGAAGCGCGCGGGCTCGAGGACGCCCTCGCGGACCGGCTCGCCGGTGACGACCTCCACCCGCTCGGCGCCCGGATCGCTCACTTGCGCCCCGGCGAGGTGCCGAACACGAGATCCCACCACGGGGCGCTGACCCCGAAGCCGCGCTCGTCGTCCTGGAAGTGGTGGCGCATGTGCAGCTCGCGCAGCCGGCGGCCCGCCGCCGAGGTCGGCGTGTGGTGGTGCAGGCAGTAGTGGACCATGTCGTAGGCCAGGTACCCGCCCAGGAAGCCGGCGGCGAAGGCGGGCGCCGATCCCGCGCCGAGCAGCAGCCAGAAGGTGAGGCAGAACGCGGCGGCGAGCGGCACGCTGGCCGACGGCGGCATCACCAGCCGCAGCGGGTCGTTCGGGTGATCGTGGTGGACGCCGTGGAGCATCCAGTGCAGCCGCCGGCCCCAGCCCGAGGCCGGCTCGAAGTGGAAGACCGTGCGGTGCATCCAGTACTCCGTCAGGGTCCAGAAGGCGTAGCCGCAGGCCACCAGCACGGCGGCGGCCCCCAGGCCGGCGCGGGCCACCCCGCTCCAGGCGAGCAGGGCGATGACGGGAGCGAAGACGACGACCGGCACCGCCGGGTGCACGCGGGTGAAGCGGTCCAGGAAGCCCGACTGGAACATGGGCGGCGAGGCCTTGAGCTGTTCGGTCCGGCTGGGCACGGGGTGGACGCTCAACGTACAGCACCGGCCGGGCGGTCCTCGTACATGCGGTAGCGCCGCACGATCGATCCCCCCATCGCCTCCATCGCCCGGTTCATGGCGTCGTTCGTCTCGAGGATCCAGCCCATCTCGCCCCAGGTCTGGGGCGTCTTCGTGGCCATCTCGAAGTGCTCGCGGTACAGCCCCGCGGCCACCCCGGCGTGCTGCCATTCCGGCTTGACCCCGAGGAAGCCGACGCGGATCCGGTCGATCCGCTTGCGCGCCCGCAGCGCCCGCGCCCAGCCCAGCGGCAGCAGGCGGCCCGTCCCGATCGCGCTGAGCACCTGGTTGAAGTCGGGCACCGAGACGGCCACCCCGACCGCCTCCCCGTCGCGCTCGGCGAACATCATCCAGTGCTCGTCGAGGATCGGCTTGAGCGTCTTGGCCGCGTGGGCGACCTCGGACTCGGTCATCGGCGAGAAGCCCCAGTTGCGCTCCCACGAGACGTTGTAGATGTCGATGAAGCGCCGCATCTCCGCCTCGAGGTTCCGCTTGGAGGCGTGGCGGATGACGATGCCGTGCTCGGGCTCGAGCTTGTCGGCCAGCTCCCAGATGATCGGGAGGACCCGGTCGCGCCCCTCGATCTGCAGCTCCCACATGTAGAGGTCCATCGCCTTGACCAGGCCGGCGTCCTCGAGCAGCTCCGGGTAGTAGGGGTGATGCCATCCCGTGCCGATGATCGGCGGGCGTCCGTGGCCCTCGACGAGCACGCCGCACTCGTCGTTCATCGTGAAGTCCTGTGGGCCGACCATCCGCTCGCAGCCCTGGGCGGTGAGCCACCGGCGCGCCGCGTCGATGAGCGCGCGGGCGGCCTCGGGGTCGCGCTCGCACTCGAAGAAGCCGAACTGGCCGTCGGGCGCCCCCTGGACCTCCTGGTAGAGCCGGTCGACCTGTGCGGTGATCCGGCCCACCACCCGCCCGGCCCGCTCGGCGAGGAAGTACTCGGCCCGGGCGTGCTCGAAGTACGGGTTCTTGCCCCGGTCGAGGAAGCGCTTGCGCTCGAACCGCAGCGGCGGTACCCAGCTAAGCTCGCCCGAGTAGATCCGGTACGGGAGCTCGACGAACGCCGCGAGATCGCGGCGGGAGATCACGGGCCTGATCACGACTCGCTCAGACATGGCGGCGCATCCTACGGACACCCCCTCGGCAGCGACCGACCTCTTTGCGAAGGTCCGCGGCCACGAGCGCTCCGAGCAGCTGCGCGCCGCCCGGGAGAACGACCTGCTGCCCTACTTCCGGCTCCTCGAGGGCCCGGCGGGGCCCGTGGTGGAGATGGAGGGCGCCGAGCGGATCATGCTCGGCTCGAACAACTACCTCGGGCTCACCGGCGACTCGCGCGTGATGGCCGGCGCCCGCGACGCGCTCGAGCGCTACGGCACCGGGCTGACCGGCTCACGGCTGCTCAACGGCACGATCGCCTTGCACACGGAGCTCGAGGCCGAGCTGGCCGACTGGATGGGGACCGAGGAGGCGATCGTCTTCAGCACGGGCCACCAGGCGAACCTGGGGACGCTCGGCACGCTGCTCGGGCCGGGTGACACGGTGATCGCCGACTCGGGCGACCACGCCTCGATCCTCGACGGCTGCCTGCTCTCCCGCGCCAAGCTCCGCGCCTTCCGCCATAACCGGCTCGACAAGCTCGAGCGCGCGCTCGCGAAGGGCGCCCAGGACGGCGGCGGGGTCCTCGTCGTGGTCGACGGCGTCTTCTCCATGGAGGGCGACGTCGCCGACCTGCCGGCCATCGCGGAGCTCTGCCGCGCCTACGGCGCCCGGCTGATGGTCGACGAGGCCCACGGCGCCGGCGTGCTCGGCGCGCGCGGGGCGGGCACCGCCGAGCTGATGGGGGTCGAGGCCGCGGTCGACCTGCGGATGGGGACCTTCTCGAAGTCGCTGGCCTCGTGCGGCGGCTTCGTCGCGGGCAGCCACGAGGTGATCGACTACCTGCGCGTCCAGTCGCGCGCCTTCCTGTTCACCGCCGCCTCCGTACCGGCCGCGGTGGGGGCCGCGCTCGCCGCCCTGCGGATCGTGCGCTCGCCGGACGGCCCGCCGCTCCTCGAGGCGGTCCGCCAGAGCGCGCAGTACCTCGAGGACGGTCTCGAGTCGCTCGGCTTCCGGGTCGTCCGCGGGACGGTCACCACCCCGATCATCCCCGTGGTGGTCGAAGACGACTGGAAGGCCGTCCTGCTCTGGCGCGCGCTCTACGACGCGGGCGTCTTCGTCAACGTGGCGATCCACCCGGCGGTCCCGCCGGGCGGCGCGCTGCTGCGCACGAGCGTGATGGCCACGCACGACCGCGAGACGCTCGACCGGGCGCTCGCCGCGTTCGCGCGGGTCAAGCGGGAGTTCGAGGCCGAGCACGGCGCCCTGCCGGGATGACCGCGCGACGATTCGCCCGCTCTTTGCAGACGAGTAGTGAATGGGCGTTGGCCCTTTCGCCGGGGGTTGTCTACGGTGATCGAGGCTCGTGGTGGAGGGAAGTGCGCCCGAGCCGGGCAGCGAACCAAACCTTTTGAGAAGCGAAGGCCCGCGCAGCGCGGGCCGCGGGGAGGAACTCCATGGAACCGGCGACGCCAATCGCGCCGCAGCACATGCGTGCGCTCGAACAGGCCAACCGGGTCAGGCTCGCTCGAGCCGAGCTCAAGCGCCAGATCTCCGACGGGGAGGCGAGCGTCGCCGACGTCGTCCGCGCCTGCCCGTGGGAGGCCGAGAGCATGGCCGTGGCGGAGCTGCTCACGAGCCAGCACCGCTGGGGCCGCCAGCGGTGCCGGCGGTTCCTGGCCGCCATCCCGCTGTCCGAGACGAAGCAGATCGGGGCGATGACCGAGCGTCAGCGGACGGTGCTCGCCGCGCGCCTTGAAGGCGGCCGGATCCCGGTCGCCTCGGGGTGAGACCCGCGAAGGGTCGTGCTAGCGCGAAGGGATCGCGCTAGCGGGGCGGGGTCGCGGCGAGCGCCGCGACCCCCCGGGTAACGGGCACCCGGAGGAGATCTTGACGTGCCACCAGCCCGCGAGCATGCCGATGAGGCCGGCGCGCGGGCGCACGTGCCAGCTCTTGCACCCGGGCAGGCCGAGGTCCGCGTTGGACACCCGCACCCACTTGTGCTCGGCCGGCGCCAACAGCATCCGCTCGATCAGCAGCCGGTTCGCCTGCTGGCGCTCGGCCTGCGCCGCGAGCTCGCCGCGCAGGTCGCGCAGGCGGTCGGCCAGCTCGTCGCGCAGCGCCTCGAGCTCGCCGAGCGAGAGCATCCGCGGGCCCGCGCGGCGGGCGGTCAGGGTCGGCGCCGCGACCCTCGGATAGGCGGCGCAGACGGCGTCCCCGAGCTCGCGCTCCAGCCGCGAGATCTGTCCGCGCAGCGACCGGCGGGCGGCGGCCTCGTCGACGAGCGGCTCGGCGACGGCCGGCCGGAGCGCGACGGGCTGCTCAAGGACCTCCACGACTCGGGTGCACCTCCTCGAAGACTCGAGGAAAGCGTAGCGCGGGGCAGCCGTCCACGCGGTCGCCGCGGGAGCGGTGTCCGGCGCGAAACCGCTAGCCAGTGCTAGCACAGGAGTAGCACCGGCTAGCGATTCCGCGGAGAGGACCTCGACCCGATCGCGACCGCGAGCCGGCTGAGGTCCGCTGCGCCGGGTGCGGCGCGACGAAGGGGCTACGCGTGCGCCGGG
>CALMNS010000152.1:16229-24859 GCA_937871635.1 uncultured Solirubrobacter sp. | reverse complement strand
GTGGTCAGGGGACGGGCGAGCACGAGCGCGATCAGCCCGCCCAGCGCGAGGTAGGGGAGCGCCGCCAGCAGGGGCTCGGCGCCGGTCCCGACGAGCGACCCGGCGAGCCAGCGGCGAGCCACCTCGAGGCTCTGCTGATCGACGACGAGCACCGCCTGCACGAGTGCCGCGAGCAGCGCGCTGACCGCCGCACCGGCGACCACGAGGCGCTCCGGCGTCAGCCCCGCTCGCCCGACCGCGCCGAGGGAGACGACCATCAGCCCCGCGACGGCGGCTCCGGCGACCGCGACGGGAACGAACAGCGCCGCCGAGTCGACCCCGAACGCGTACTGCGCCGCCACGGCCGCCAGGGCGGCTCCCCAGGAGATGCCGAGCAGCGACGGCTCCGCGAGCGGGTTCCGGCTCAGGCCCTGCATGAGGGCCCCCGCGACGCCGAGTGCCGCACCGACCGCGCCCGCCAGCACGGTCCGTGGAAGGCGCGCCTCGCGGACGACGATCTGCGCGCGCGAGCCGTCCGGTGCGACGAGCGCTCCGAGCGCGTCGGCCGGCGAGATCGTCGTCGATCCGAGCATCACGCTGGCCGCGCCGGCGGCGGCCAGCAGCCCGCACCCCACCAGGACCACGACCGGCCCGGGAAGCCCGCGCTCCGCGGCCGCGGTGCTCACCCGGTCGTCGGATCTCCGTCGTCGCCGGGCAGGCGCTGGCCATCGACGAGGATCTGCCTCAGGTCCTCGAGCACCTGGCGGGCGGCGAGGTTGCCGATGCCCAGGAACCACAGGTCGTCCGGGACCTCGTACACCCGGTCCTCGCGCACCACGCCGAGGCGGGGCCACAGCCGGCTGCCGACCAGCCGGTTGAGCAGGCGATGGTCGTCGCCGAACCGCGACAGGAACATGACGTCGGCGTCGAGGTCCGGGATGCGCTCGGGGGTGGCCGTCGCGGAGAACTCGGCGCCGTCCTGCGACGCCGGGCGCGGCAGGCCGACGTCCTCGAGGATCGTGCCGAGGAAGTTGCCCTTGAGGTAGAGGCGAACCTCGTCCCCGACGGAGCGCACCACCGAGACGCTCGTGCCCTCGATCCGCTCGCCGAGCGCACCGCCGAGGTCCTCGGCCTTCCGGGCGTACTCCGCCGCGAGCGCGCGACCCTCGTCCGCCTTGCCGAGGGCCTCGGCGTGCAGCGCGAAGTTCTCCTTCCACGTCACGCCGACCGCCTCGGTGAAGACGGTCGGCGCGATGCGGCTGAGCTGGTCGTAGATCGCCTCGTGACGGACCTTGCTCGAGAGGATGAGGTCCGGGTTCAGCGCGGCGATCGCCTCCAGGTTGGGCTGCTCGATGGTCCCGACCGTCGGAACCCCCTCGACCTGGGCGGCGAGGTACTCGGGGTAGCCCGCCCCGGCGATGGCCTCGACGGCCCCCACCGGCTTGACGCCGAGCGCCACGGCGCTGTCGAGCTCGCCTGTGTCGAGGACGACCACCCGCCGGACCTCACCCGGGACCTTCGTCGAACCCATCGCGTGGCCGACCGTCCGCTCGACCGAAGCGGGGGAGGAGGCCTGTGACTCGTCCTGCCCCTCGTCGCCGCAACCGCCCACCGCCAGGACGGACAACGCCGTCGCGACCACCGCCAACCACCGTCCGACCATGTCGTTTCCTTTCGCCACGAGCGCCCGCGGGCGCCCGGCCCTCTTAGGGTCACCTAATTAGGGCAACCTAACAGAGGAGGCGAGAAGGCGCGCGACCACCCGACGATCAGCGCGCGCCGCCGAGCGGCTCGAGCTCGCGCGCGGCGAAGAAGGCGCGGGCAGCCATCGCCATGGAGGGGACATGGTCTGCGGTCAGCTTCGGTCGGACGGTGGCGTTCTCGGCGAAACCGGGATCGAGCTGGAACTCGGCGGCCAGCGTGCCCCAGGTCACCGGCGCGATCCCGTACATCGCCATCCGTTGGATCGCGGCGTCATGACCCTGCTTGCTCACGCTGGCGGAGGCGTCCACGACGACGTAGGGCTCGTAGCCCAGCCGCGCGGCCCCAAGGACGGTCTGGAGCACGCACCCTTCCGTCGCGATGCCGGCGATCGCCAGTCGTTTGCGACCGGTCTCGCGCACCGCCGCCGCGAAGGTCTCGTCATCGAAGCTGTTGAACGCCGACTGCCGCGCGATCACCGGGTGATCGCCGATCAGGTCGAGGATCTCCGGATAGTACGGGCCGTACGGCTTGTCCGGCGCACCGGTCGTGACGACCAGCCCGCTCTCGTACAGCACGGCGGTCTTGGCGAGCGCGACCGCGGCGTTGAGGTGCTCGGGTACGTCGTGCGAGCGGATGATGTTGGCGAAGCCGACGACGTAGTCGACGAGCACGATCGTCGTGTCCTGCGGGCTGAGTGGGGCAGGCACCTGCATGGGCGTCCTCCTTGCGGCGATTTGCGCGGCGCGGACAGCGGCCGGTCTCGGCCGGCAGCCCGCGGCCGTGGGGCTGACGAGCGTGACCGTACACGATGAGAAGTTCTCAGGCAAGACGTTTTGAATGAGAAGATCTCGGTCGCGACGGCATACTGTGGGGCGATGAGGAGCACCGAGCCGGCCCGCCCCGTGACCCGCCTCGACGAGGATCTCAACTGGTTGCTGCACCGCGTCGCCTACGGCGTGGGCTCCCTGATCCAAGGCGAGCTGCTCGAGCTGGGCCTCGGCGTGCGCGCCCACACGGTCCTGTCGGCGCTGGCGGAGACGCCCGGCCGGACGCAGAACGCGCTCGCGTCGCGTCTGGGGCTGGACAAGTCCACGCTGACCGGGGTGCTCGACGAGCTCGAGCGACGTCAGCTCGTCCGGCGTCGCCCGGCACCCGAGGACCGGCGCGCACGCGTGCCCGAGCTCACCGCGGCCGGCGCGGAGATGCTCGAGCGCACCGCCGCTGTCGCCGGCGCCGCCCAGGAACGCGTGCTGGCCGTCCTGTCGTCCGATCAGCGCGAGGCATTGCGCGACGTGCTCGGGCGCCTGCTCGCCTCGCCGCTGATCGGCGAGGCCGAGCCCGGCGGCTCGTGCATGTGATCGAAGCTCAGAGGCGCGCTCCGGTCCTCAGACGCGAGCAAACGGCGAGCGAACGCACTACGTTTGCCTTGACCCGAGATCGAGATGCTCGATACCCACAAGCTCATCACGCTCCGTGCCGTAGCCGAGCATGGCTCCATCGCGGCCGCGGGCCGACAGCTCGGCTACACGCGTTCGGCCGTCTCGCAGCAGCTCTCAGCGCTTGAACGCGCGGCCGGCGTGCCGCTGCTGATCCGGGACGGGAACAGCGTGGCGCTCACGACGATCGGTCGCACGTTGGTCGATCACACCGAGCGCATCCTGGTCGAGCTGCGCGCCGCCGAGGCCGCCGTCGGGCGTGAAGGTGAGCTGGTCACCGGCCAGCTGCGGGTCGGCGTCCCGTTCCGCGAAGGCCCACCGATCATGAGCCGGGCGTTGAGTGAGGCCCGCGCGCAGCATCCAGGACTCGAGATCCGACTTGCTTCGATCACGGACGAGAACGGATGCGAGCTCGTCCGGCGAGGCGACCTCGACGTCGTGATCCTCTCGCGCTACGGCGCCGCTCACGGCGGACCGGCCGCGGGTCTGCAGGAGTGGGTCCTCGGTCACGACGGCCTGCGACTGTGCGTGCCAGTGGAGCACCCGCTGACGAACGGGAGCCCACACGCGCTCATCGATCTGAGCGATCAGGCCTGGGTGATCAGCCCAGAGAGCTCGCTGGGCCGACTGATCGTCCAGTTGTGCTTGGCGGCGGGCTTCGAGCCGCGAGTGGTCGCCTCCGTCGACGATGTGGCGACCGCGTTGGCGCTGGTCGGTCTGGGATGGGGGATCACGATCGCTCCTGACCTGACCGCGGCGCGGCCCGGCGCGGCCGTCGAGCGCATCCCGCTGGCCGGCGTGGACATCATGCGACACAGCATCTTGATCGTGCGTGATGGCGAGCAGCTGGCGCCGCCGATCGCGGCAGTCGTCTCGGCGGTCCTGGCCGCCAGCGTCGGCGCGTGGCCGGAGGCAACCGCGGCCGCTTAGCCGGCCGGCTCGTCGGCCCAGAACAGCTCGTCCGGCGCCTCGACCAGGATGCGGTGGCGGTCGCGCTCGTCCGGCGCCCAGGCGGCGAGCAGCTCGAGCAGCTCACCCGTGTCACGTTGCCCGTTGGGCAGATGCGGCCAGTCCGAGCCCCACAACAGCCGGTCGGGCCGCGTCTGCACGAGCGCCCGTCCGAGCGGCTCGAGCGTGGCGAGCGGCTTGTCCTTGGCGATGCGGTACGGGCCGGAGAGCTTAATCCAGCATCGCCCGCGGGCCAGGACATCCAGCAGGCGGTCGAAGTCCGCGCGGGTCAGGCCATCGGCCTCGAGCATGTAGCCCATGTGGTCGATGACGAACGGATGCTCCAGTTCGGCCAGGAAGGGCAGGAGGTCGCGGACGACCAGACCGGGCGTGTAGAACTGAAGGTGCCAGCCACGCGGCTCGGCGCGGCTGGCCATGCGCTCGATGAACGCCTCGAGCTCGGCAGTCGGCAGCTCTCGTCGGGCGAACAGGTCGAGCCGGATCGCGCGCACCCCAGCGGCGTGCAGACGGTCAAGCTCGGCGTCGGAGACGTCTTCCTCGACCCGAGCGACTCCGCGGCAGCGTTTCCCCATCTGCTCGAGCGCGTCAACCAGCAGGGAGTTGTCGGTCCCGTAGTAGGTGGGCTGCACGAGCACCATCCGATCGATGCCGAGCACCTCGCACACCTCGATGTACTGACGCAGAGTGGCGTCGGGGAAGGTGTACAGGGGCTGCCCGACGTGTTCGTAGCCTGGCTCGAAGACGTGGAAGTGCGCGTCGCACGCGCCCCGGGGCATCGCGAAGCTGGGGCGCGTCACGGTGTGCGCGGGCCGCATCGGCGCGGTCTGAAGCGGCACGGTGCTCATGCCGGAACCCGGTCGGGCCGGCCGGCGGCCTGCGCGTCGCTCCAGGCCGCGAACGTCTGCACCCGCCGCTGGGCCGCGCTGAACAACAAGTCGGAGTCGATCCCGGTGAGCAGCAGCGGACAAGCGCCGAGCGCGGACAGGGATCCGAGCACCTCGAGATCGGCGACGCCGCCGATCATCAGCAGCTTGCCGTGCCGTCGGCAGGCCTCGGCCACCGTCGACACCGCTTCGCGCACCAGCGGATGGTCGGGCTGGCCACCCACTCCCAACTCGGCGGTCAGGTCGTTGGCGCCGATGGCGAGCATGTCGACCCCGTCGAGCGCGGCGATCGCGTCCGCGTTGGCGACGCCGGTCGGCGTCTCGACGAGGATCTGCACGACCGTCTGAGCGTTCAGCGCAGGATTGGATTGCGGTGCCGCGGTCGGCCGCATGCCCAGTTGGGGGACCATGGCGATCTGCGAGCGCTGGCCGCGCGGCGGAAAGCGGCAGGCGAGGCTGATCTGCTCGGCCTCGGCCGCGGTCTCCACTCGGGGCGCGACGATTCCCTGCGCACCGCCGTCGAGCAACCGCCCGATGATCCCGTAGTCGCGCTCCGGCACGCGAGCCAGCGGGACCAGGCCGAGATCACCCGCTGCCGCGCACAGCTGCGCGGCGACGTCGAGCGACATGGCCGCGTGCTCGAGGTCGACAAGCACGGCGTGGTGACCCGACGCCTTGGCGACGCGGACGACGTCGGCCGTCCGGCCGGTTCGAATGCCCATCATGAAGGTGGGCTCGCCGGCGCGCAGCCGATCGAGGAGAGGATTGCCGCCGAGCGGGGACAGACCGGTCATGGGAGACCCACGGTAGGGAGTACGTAGCGCACAGCACAAGCGTCAAAACAACTGACGCCGACGGTCAAGAACCCTCATCCTGGATTCCTTGCTACTGCCGGCTGACGGGGTCAAGGTGGCGGCCATGGCGCATCGTGAGTCGAGCCGGGTCGCAGCTCCGCAGCCGTCGCCGGAAGCGTCCGGACGGTGAGCCTCCAAGCGAGCGCTCCGCCGGTTGGGGGCGATCGCGCCGCGCCTGCCGCCTACGAAAGCCCGGAGCTCATCGACCTCTTCCGGGCCTACACGGCCTCGCCGACGAGCATCGGCGCGCACTTCGTGCAGCAGGCCGCTCGCACCACCGCGGACCACCCGCTGATCGTCGCCACGGGCACCGACCTGGCCCTGTTTCCCGGTGGCCGGCAGCCGCCCGAGGTGATGGGCTACCGGCTCTCGACGCGCGGCTTCAAGGAGCTTGCCGCCGTCTCGCACTTGGGCCCGGCGCTTTCGACGCTCGCCCGCATGAAGCAAGTCGACGAGCGCGGGCCGTGGCGCGAGGACGCCGAGAGCCTGCTCGCAAGCACCAGGAGAGCCCGGCTGGCCAACAGCGTCGAGCTGTGGCGGGACCGGATCGCCGTCGGTGCGTACGTCGGGCGCGAGGCCCCGATCGCCGCGATGGTCGACTACGCGTGCGCGTTGACGGAGCGGCAGCTTGAGCGGGCGCTGACCGAGCCCGACTCGCTGACCGCCGCCAACCTGCGCCGCGAGTTCCTCGAAGGTCCGTCGCCCGAGCTGGCCGTTCCGATCAATCGCGTGATGGTCGCCACGTTCTTCCTGACCGGGATGGACCTTGCCCATCGGTTGATCCGCTGGTGCGACGGCCACGACCTGCTCTGGGAGCGCACCATGGTGATCATCGCCGGACGGCAGGGACGGCCGACCTCGGGCGTCACCGTCGAGACCAACAGCGTCGCCGGAGTCGTCCACGCCGCTTCGCGCGGTCGGCTGCCGCGCCGCCATCTGATCATCGCGCCGCACGCACCGGTGTTTCCCACCTACGACGGAAGCGACCGCGAGCCGGCCGGCGCTCTGGAAGCCGACTACCGAGGGTTGTGGTCGGGCCTGCTCGCCACGTCGGACCTGGGAGCGGAGATGTTCGACGGCTACCCGCCCTACGAAGCGCGCCCGCGCGAGGACACCAGGATCGACGCGAGCACCGTGAGCGTCAGCGAGATGCCGACCATCTCAGCCGCCGACGATTGGCTCGCCATGACCACCAGGCTGCGGATCGTGATGGAAGACTCACGACAACTGCTCTCAGGCGCGGTGACCGACTTCGCCAGCCGGCAGCTGGTCGACAACGACAACGATCCGGCGAGGGTGACCGTCCCTGGCCTGGACGGCGAGCCGTACGCGGAGCTCGAGCGATGACCCGTGCCGCGGCGCACCATCCGGGCGCCTCCGACTTCGCGCGCCCCGAGCTCACCGCCCGAGCCGGCGACGCCTTGTCCCCGATGACCGGCGATCCGGTCCTTCGTGCCTCCGCCGGATCGGAGCCGGCCGACGACGGGACGCTCGTGGTCGAGGCCGTCGGCGTGCAGAAGGTCTATGGCGCCACCGTGGCGCTGGCCGAGGCCGACCTGAGGGTCCGACCCGGCGAGATCCACGCGCTGCTTGGCGAGAACGGGGCGGGCAAGTCCACGCTGGTGCGGATCATGGCCGGTTTGGAGTCGGCTGACGGCGGGCGCGTGACCGTCTGCGGACACGACGTTGCGCACGGACCGTCCGCGGACGCCGCGTTCATCCACCAGGATCTCGGCCTCATCGGCACCATGTCGGTGGCCGACAACGTGGCGCTCGTCGCCGGCTTTCCTCGCCGGCGAGGACTGATCGACCGCCAGGCGACGCATCGGCGCGCGCGCGAGGTGCTGGCCCGCTTGCACGTCGACATGGATGTCGAGAAGACCATCGAGGAGCTGACGGTCGCCGATCAGGCGATCGTCGCGATCGCGCGTGCGCTCAGCGGAGGCGCGCGTCTGATCGTGCTCGACGAGCCGACCGCGAGGCTGCACGCCGGCGAGGTCCGCGCGCTGTTCGCACTCCTTGCCCGGCTGAGCGACAGCGGCGTGGCCTGCGTCTTGATCACGCACCGCACCGAGGACGTGCTGGCCAGCTGCGATCGCATCACCGTCATGCGCGACGGCGCGACCGTCGCTTCGCGCCGGCGCGAAGAGGTCTCACAAGAGGAGATCGTCTCGCTGATCGTCGGCCGTCCCAACGCGGTGTTCGGTCGGCCCGCCGCCGAACCCCGAGGCCAGACCGTGCTCGAACTGCAAGAGCTGGCCGGTATCGGCTTCGGTCCGCTCTCGTTCGCGGTGGGCGAAGGCGAGCTCGTCTCGTTGACCGGCCTGGCCGACGCCGGGCATTCGGCGGTCGGCGAGGTGTTGTTCGGACTGCAGTCGGCGGCGTCTGGAGCGGTCCGCCTCGGCGAACTGGCGCACGCGCCCGCGGATCCCGCCGCCGCGCTGGCCGCCGGCATCGCCTACCTGCCCGCTGACCGGCGCCGCGACGGCCTGGCCATGGAGCTCACCGCCGCCGAGAACCTGCACCTCAACCCGCCCGGCGCGCCGCTCGCATTGGTACGCGGCGCGGCTCAGCTGCGCGCCGCTGCCGACGCACTGCAGCGCTTCGGGGTTCGTCCGCCGGATCCGGACCGGGTCATGACGACCTTCAGCGGCGGCAACCAGCAGAAGGTGCTGCTGACCCGACTGCTGATGCAGCAGCCGCGACTGCTCGTGCTCAACGAGCCGACGGCGGCCGTGGACGTCGGCGCCAAAGCCGACATCTACGGGCTGCTGCGCGAGCGCTGCCGGCGCGACGGGTTGTCG
>CALMNS010000152.1:0-16219 GCA_937871635.1 uncultured Solirubrobacter sp. | reverse complement strand
GCTGGTGATCACCTCGGACTTCGAGGAAGCCGCCCTGCTGTGCGATCGCGCCGTCGTGCTGCGTCAAGGACGACTGGCCGCCGAACTCGAGCAACCCACGGTCAGCGACGTGACCGCCATGGCCTATGGGAGGGCGAACTGATGCGCAGCACCAACAACGCGTTGAACTGGCTTTCGCGCTACGCGCTCGTGGTCTTTCTGCTGGTGCTGATCGTGATCTTCTCAGCGGCGCTGCCGGACTCGTTTCCTACGGCCCAGAACCTCAAGGGCATCCTCGACGACCAGACGGTCGTCCTGATTGCCGCCCTGGGAGTGATGCTGACGCTGATCGTCGGCGAGTTCGACCTGTCGATCGCCGGCAACGTCGCACTGGCCAACATCCTCGTCATCGGGCTCGGCGAGCGCCAAGGCCTACCGGTGCCGGCCGCGGTAGCGCTCGCGATCTCCGCCTCCGTGCTGGTCGGCCTGGCCAACGGGCTGATCGTCACCAAGCTGCGGGTCAACGCGTTCGTGACCACCTTGGGCATGGCCACGCTGCTCGCCGGGATCTCGCAGCTCTACGCCGGAGGCACGGACTTGATCGAGCCGCCGCCCGGACTGACCTCGCTCGCTCGCAACGAGCTGGCGGGCATCCCGCTGACGGTGATCTACGCCACGGTGATCTGCATCGCGCTGCACGTCGCGCTGACCCGAACCGTGGCCGGGCGACGCATGCTGGCCGTTGGCGGCAACCCGCAAGCCGCCGTGCTGTCGGGGATCAAGGCCGACCGATACCGGATCGCCGCGTTCGTCGGCGACGGGCTCCTCGCGGGCATCGCCGGGGCGCTGCTCGGCGCGCGGCTCGGCAGCGCCGCGGTGGCCGGCAACGAGGCCCTGCTGCTTCCGGTCTTCGCGGCCGTCCTCCTCGGCGCGACCGTGATCACGCCAGGCCGCTTCAACGTGCTGGGCGTCGTGATCGCCGTCTACTTCTTGGCGGTCACCGTCTCGGGACTCCAGCAACTGGGCGTCGCGGGCTGGGTGCAGCCGGCGTTCGACGGCGCCGCCCTGATCGTGGCCGTCGCGGTGTCCGGCTGGGCTGCGCGGGCCCGGGTCGCCAGCGCGCGTCGCGAACAGCTGCGCGAGCTCGGCGGCAGCGCACAACGGGCGTCGGCAGCTCGCGCATGAGCACGCGTGCTGTCCGGCACGGTGGACAGCACGGCGCTCGACGGCTGGGCGCTCCGGCGACGAGTAGGACCAAGGTAAGAGGATCAAGAGGCGAGGAGCAGCATGTACGGGTCTAGGCAGGATCACCGCCCCGCGCGCCTGGCGCGCACGCTGGCGGTCTGTGGGGTGGTGGCGATGAGCGCCACCGGGCTGGCCGCGTGCGGCGAGGACAACGACAACGCGACCGTGGGAGCCGGCTCGGACGCGGCGTCCGCAGGCCTCGCCGCGGAAGCCAAGCGAATCGTGGGAACGGCGAGCACGGGCATGGTCGCCGCGCCCGGTCTGGGCTACATCGATCCCAAGGCCATTCGCGACGTCAGCGAATCCGAGCGGCCCGCTCCTTCGCCACGTCCTTCGGGAGGCCCCAAGGAGGTCGCGATCGTCAAGTGCCTGCCGCTCGGCGGGTGCGAGAACGTCGGCAACAAGATCTCGAGCATCATGCGCGAGTTCGGCTGGTCGGTTCGCGTCAGCGCCGCCGACGGCAGGCCCCCGCGCAGCGCGGCGCTGATGGACGCCGCGATCGCGCGCAAGCCGGACGTGATCGTCACCGTGTCCATCGGCGGCCGCGCGATCGCCTCCCAGCTTGAGCGTGCACGCGAGCAGGGCATTCTCACGGTGACCGCGAACGGCACGCCGGAAGGCGGCGAGGGCTACGACGGCTACGTCGACGGGCGCGAGAACGTCTCCAAGGAACTCTTGGCGGCGGGGCTGGTCAACGAGAACCCCGATCTCAAGGCGGTGTTCCTCGAGCTGCAAGGACGACCCGAGCTCGGCGGGGCGGCCGGCGTGCGCATGCTCGAAGCGTGCAAGGGCTGCAGCGTGAAGTCGGAGACCTGGAATCCCGCCGACTTCCTCAACCCGGTTCAAGCGCAGCAGAAGCTCAGTGCGCTGACCGCCGCCAGCCCGGACCTCTCGGCGGTGGTCTATCCCACCGACGGGGTGCCGTTGCAGCCCGCGGTCCAGGCGCTCTCACGCGCACAGGACGTCAAGCTCACCTCCTCGGACTTCACACCGCCCTCGCTGAAGCTCATCCGAGGCGGGGACGTGACCTACCTGACGTCCGCGCCACAGACCTGGCTCGCGCTGGCCAGCGTCGATGCCGTCCTCAAGGGCCTGGCCAAGCAGCCCATCCCCAAGGCCGACGAGTGGGGCGTCGGCGTCTCGCTCGTGACGGAGCAGAACGCGCCGTCGGGAGCGATCGACTTCGCCACGATCGACCGCTGGGACCGTGAGCGCTTCGACTTCGCCGCCCCCTACGAGAAGGCCTGGAACATCGACGTCGACGAGCTGGGATGAGCGGCGTGCGGCTCGACGGCCGCGTCGTCCTGGTGACCGGCGCAGCCGGAGGGCTCGGTCGAGCGTACGCCGCCGCGTTGGCCGGCCATGGCGCCACGCTGGTCCTCAACGACATCGGAGTGGATCCTCTCGGCCGGCCCGAACAGCGCTCCTCGGCGGAGGACGTGGCGGCCAGCGTTCGCTCCCACGGCGGTCGAGCGGTGGCCGACGCGAGCTCGGTGGCCGGCGCCCAGGGAGGCCGCGCGGTCGTCGAGCGAGCGCTGAAGGAGTTCGGGCGTCTGGACGCCGTCGTCCACAGCGCGGGCGTCGGCGCTCCCGACGGCGAGTTCGACGAGCTCGAAGACGACGCGCTGGCGGCCGTGCTCGACTCCCATCTGGGTGGAGCGTTCCACGTGCTGCGGCCGGCCTGGGCGGTCATGCGCGAGCAGGGCTACGGGCGGATCGTGACCGTGTCCTCCGGTGTGGTGCTCGGCGCGCCGTTCGCCCACAGCTACGCGGCCGCCAAGGCGGGCATCATCGGGCTGACCCGAGCGCTGGCCGCCAGCGGAGAGCCGCTGGGCATCAAGGTCAACTGTCTGATGCCACTCGCATGGACCCGGCTGGCCGCGGCCAACCCTGACCCCCGGACGCGCGACTGGATGCGTGAGCACATGCCGGCTGAGAAGGTGGCTCCCGCCGTCGTCGCGCTCGTGAGCGATGACGTGCCCTGCAACGGCGAGCTCATCTCCGTCGGCGGCGGCCGGCTGGGTCGCGTCGCGTTCGCCGTCGCCCCGGCCGCGCGGCCGGAGCCCTTCACCGCCGAGGCGGTGCGTGAACATCTGGCCCTGCCGCTCGAGGCCGAGCGCATGCAGGTTGCCCGCTCCGTCGAGGACGACGTGCGCCGGCTGCGCGCGGACGAGCCGCCCATTCCCCGATCGGTGGTCTTCGCCTGGTTCGCGGCGATGGAGTCCGGCGACGGGGCAGCCGCCGCCGCGCTGCTGGCGGAGGACTGCGAGATCTGGCTGCCGGGTGACCTGCCGGGCAGCGGCACGCTGAGCAAGGCAGCGTTCCTCGAGCTCGTCGGGCAGCTTGGCGAGCAGTTCTCGGAACCCATCCGGCTGAGCTTCGGAGCCGTCACCGCGCAGGAGGATCGCGTCGCGGTCGAAGCGGCCGGCGAGTCCGGGCTGCGCAACGGACGCTCGTATCGCAACCGCTACCACATGCTCTTCCGCGTGCGCGACGGAAGGATCGTCCTCTACAAGGAGTATTCCGACACGTTGCACATCAAGCAGGCCTTCGGGCTGCCCGACACGGTGGTCACGGGATGAGCGAGCCAGACGACGAGGTGCTCGTCATCGGGGCCGGCCCGGTCGGACTGGCGTGTGCCGTGGCGCTCGGTCGCCTGGGGACCCGGGTCACGGTGCTCGAGCGACGCGCGGGCACGCGTGTGCAGCCCCGCGCGCACGTGATTCACGCGCGCTCGATGGAGATCCTGCGCCGCTGGCGGCTCACGGACGAGGTTCGCGCGGCCGGTCTCCCCGCCGAGCTGGCCAAGGGCTTCGCATGGACGGAGGCGATCGCGGCGCCCGAGCGGCTGCGGATGCTGCTCAGCTCGGAGGAGCTCGGCGAGACCGCCTCGCCGGAGCGCCTGTGCTCATGTCCCCAGAACCACTTCGAGCCGGTGCTGATGCGTGCCGCCCGGCAACTCGACAGCGTCACGCTCCTCACCGGTCACGAGCTGGTCGAGATCACCCAGAACGCGAGCGGCGTCGAGGTGCGCGCGCGTGACGTCTCGACCGGCGCGATCGTGTCTCGCCGCGCGCGGTATGCCGTCGCTGCGGACGGGGCGCGGAGCTTCGTGCGCGATGCCGTCGGCATCGAAGCCCCCGCTTCGCCGCCGCTCGGCTCGCAGATGAACATCCACTTCCGGGCCGAGCTCCCCAGCGCGTCGGCCCGGCCGTACATGCTGTTCTTCGTCATCGGGGCGCAGACCACCGGGATCACGATCAACCTCAACGGCGCTGACGAGTGGGTCTACAGCGTGCCGTTTGACCCGACGACGCAGCCGCCGGCGACCTTCGGGCCGGAGCGCTGCACCGAGCTGATCCGGGCGGCCACCGGGATCGAGGACCTTCAGCCGACGATCCTCAGCTTGATGCCCTGGACGGTGGACTGGGCGGTCGCCGAGCGATTCCGGGCCGGACGTGTGCTGCTGGCCGGCGACGCCGCTCATCGCTTCCCGCCGACCGGCGGGTTCGGCATGAACACCGGCATCCAGGACGCCGACAACCTGGCCTGGAAGCTGAGGCTCGTGCTCGACGGCGGGGCCGACGCCTCGCTGCTTGACTCCTACGAGCAAGAGCGGCGCCCCGTCGCGGTGCGCAACGCCGAGCAGTCCATGCTCAACGCAGAGCGCCAGGCCGAGATCTCCGGCGTGCTCGCCCGCGTGGCCGACGCCGCCGACGACCCCGGCCAAGCGGTCTGGGAGGGGCTGGAGGAGTGGTTGACCTCAGGACCGCAGGAGTTCCGATCGATCGGCCAGCAGTTCGGCGGCGCGTATCGCTCGGGTGCGGTGCTCGACGACGACAGCCCGCCCGCCGAGTACTCGGTGACCAGCTACCTGCCGTCGGCGCGCCCCGGAGCGCGGGCACCCCACCTGTGGCTCTGCGACGCCCACGGGCAGGAGCTCTCCAGCGTGGACTTCGCCGACGGCCGGTTCGCGGTGCTCCACGGCGCCGCCGACACGCGCTGGCAAGCGGCGGCCACGGCCGCCGCGACTCGCTCGACGCTGCCGGTGGTCGCCGTGAGCATCGGGCGGGGCGGCGAGTTCACGCCGGCGCCCGGCTCGACGGACTTCGGTGAGCTGTACGGCCTCGACGCGGACGGCGCCGTGCTCGTGCGGCCTGACGGGCATGTCGCCGCGCGCTGGGTGCACGCGCCGGCCGAGCCCGTCGCGGCGCTTCAGGCCGCGCTCGACGTGGTCCTCGGCCGCGTCCCTGAGCGCGAGCAGGATCGAGCTCTGCCGTCGTCACCAGGGGGCGTTCAGCGGTGACTCAGGACCGCGCGAGCTCCGTCTGCTGAGCCCCTCGGGCTGACGGCGCCGGGGGGATGGGGAAGTTCTGGTTGAAGACCTGATCGGGGTCATAGCGGCGCTTGAGCCGCCGCAGGCGCTCGAGCGTCTGCGGCGGCCAGGCGTGGGCCAGCAGCTCGGGTCGCTGATCGGTCTCGAAGCTCAGGTACAGCCCGTCGCGGTCGACCTCGATCTCTCGCCAGACGCGGTCCAGACGGGCGTCGCCCACGGCGTTGAGCACGAAGTTCTGCGTGCGATGCCCGTACGCGGTCGCGTCGGGCTCCACGTCGTTGACCGCGCCGCCGATCGAGCGCAGCTGGACCATGGACGCGGTCCCCTCGAGCAGCCCGCGTGCCAGTGCGTGCGAGACGTGCGGGGTGACGTGGTGAAGCAGCGCGGAGTGCATGGTCGGCGCCGGGCCGCCGCGGTGGGCCTGTCCCTGAACTGGGACGATCGCGGCATAGGGCACCGTCTGCGCCCGCTGCCCCAGGAGCGGCCCGATCGAGGACAACGTCCCCAACGCTTCGCCGGCAGCGGCGGGATCGTCGTCGGCGAACACGGACAGCAGCTCGACCATGGGCGGGGTGCCCGGCAGAGCGAACGCGGTGAGGAAGCTGGTGAGCTCGCGTGGCGCCGCCTCGAGCGCCTGACCGAAGCGTTCGAGCAGCGCCGCCGGCTCGCGGGCGTCGAACGTCATCGTCGAGAACACGACCTCGCCGACGCGGTCGGCCTTCAGCTCCAGCGCGGTGACGATCGCGAAGTTCGCGCCCGCGCCGCGCACGGCCCAGAACAGGTCCGGGTGCTGCTCGGCGTCGGCGCGGACGACGCGGCCGTCGGCCAGCACCATCTCCGCGGCGGTCACGTGGTCGATCGTCAAGCCGTGCTTGCGGGCCATCAGTCCGATGCCGCCGGTCGTGGCGAGCCCGCCGACGCCGACGTCGCCCGAGTCACCCGAGCTGAGGGCCAGGCCGTGCGGCATGAGCTCGCGCGCGACGTCGCCCCAGCGCGCCCCGGGGCCGAGGCGCACGTCGCCTCGGGCGGCGTCGAGCACCTCGATGCGGTTGAGCCTGCCGAGATCGATCACGATGCCGCCGTCGTTGGTGGAGCGGCCGCTGATCCCATGGCCCCCGCTGCGTACGGCCAGCACGACGCTCTGCGTTCGCGCCCAGCGCAGCGCGCTGACGACCTCCTCGACGGAGTCAGGCTGGAGGACCAGCGCTGGGGAGCCCTCGCGCGAGTAGGTGGAGCGGACGCGTTCGTACCCGCGGTCACCGGGCTCGATGGCCTTATGCGCCAGGGACTCCGGCACCGTGTCGTAGTCGACGTCCGGGCGGCGCCGCGAGAGCGCGGCCGAGGTGCGAGCCGGGCTCGCGTCGGGGCCCCGCTCGCGACGCACGGTGGCGATCGCTTCGCGGAGCGCCGGCGCGACCTCGCGCCCAAAGGTCTCGATCGTGCGCGGATCGTCCGAGGCGAGCAGGAAGGAGCTGAAGCCATGCTCGAGCACGAGCATCTGCAGCTCCTGCACCCACTGCTCCGCCGGGCCCATGAGAAAGCCGCGACGCCTGGCGGCGAACTCGCCGCCGACGTTGATCAGCCGCCGCACCGCCCGAGGGTCGCGCCCGGCGCCGATGGCGGCCTCGTCGATGGTTCGGTTCTGCTCGCCGAGCGCTTCAAGGGAGGTGTAGGCCAGCGACGGCAGCCAGCCGTCGGCCGTGCGCCCGGTCAGGCGCAGCATCCGCGGTTTGTACGCGCCCAGCCAGATCTCCATGTCGTGCGCCGGCTCGGGCCCGCGCTTGGCGCCCAGCAGCCGATGATGCTCGCCTTCCACGCTCACGGCATCGCCCCCGGAGACATCGAGCAGTCCGCGGATCACCTCGACCGCGTCGCTCAGCGCCGCCACGCTCTGACCAGGGGTCAGGCGCCGGCCGCCCATCGACTCGATGCCGTCCCAGAAGCCGCCGGCGCCGAGCCCCAGCTCCAGGCGGCCGCCGGAAAGGCGATCCAGGCTGGCCGCAGCGCGGGCGACAAGCGCAGGCGGACGCAGCGGCGTGTTGAGCACGTTGGGCGCCAGGCGCAGCGTCTGCGTGGAGGCCGCGACCCATGACAGCAGCGTCCAGGTGTCGAGAAAGGCCGGTTGGTAGGGATGGTCCTGGAACGTGGCCAGGTCCAGTCCCGCCTGCTCGGTCAACCGCGCGAGCGCAACCACGCGCTCGGGTCGCTGCGCCTGCGGTGTCAGGAAGGTGCCGAAGGCGAGCTCGTGTCCGTAATCGGGCATGCGGTCCTCAGTCGGCCGTGCCCGCACGCGGCGGCGCGGTGGCGGCCTCGTGGCGCCGCCGGCGACGCGGAGCGAGTCCCGTCGCCAGCCGCACTCGGTCCAGCTCGACGCCGGCTCGCGGACTGAGGGTCTGCGTGCGACCAGAGAAGGACATGCAGCGACAGTAGCACCAATCGTTGGCGAGTCTCAACGATTGGCTCTCCCGCTACACTTTGCTCGTGAGCGCGCCCGCCAGGGGGAAGGAGCCGGTCTCGCACCGTCTGCGTGACGGGTTCCTCTTGGCGCGAGTCGGTCAGGACGCCTGGTCGTTCCTCGAGGGAGTCCTGGAGCCGTTCGGTCTGCGCCCGCGGCATCTGGTTGTGCTGATGGAGCTGCGTGACCGCGGCGCCACAAGCCAGGGCACGCTGCTGGAAGCGCTGCGGTTCGACGCAGCGACACTGGTGTCGCTGCTCAACCACCTCGAAGGCCAGGGGCTGCTGGTCCGGCGGCGCGATCCCGACGACCGCCGGCGTCACATCGTGAACGCCACCGCCAAAGGCAAGCGGCGCCTGCAACAGGCCGATGAGGCGATCACGCTCGCCGAGGACGAGCTGCTCGGCGCGCTGACGCCCGAGCAGCGCGACCAGTTCGCCCAAGCGCTGCGTGCGCTCGAGCAGGCGGGCTGGGGCGGTCCGTCGCGGCGGGCCCGACCAGCGACCCCTTCACCGCGCGCCGCCCCCGGCTCCGCGAGCTGATGCTCCAGGCCGCGTCGGCGCCGGTCACGGAGGACGACGGCACCGGCTGATCACGCCTGCGCCAGCAGATCGGTGGTGAGCGCGATGACCCAGGAGACGACGTCCCGGCGCTCAAGGCCGTTGCCTTCGAGCAGCGCGTCAACCATCGCGCCAAGCCGGCGCCCTCTCTCCGGCGGACGCGGCGAACTACGCCAGGCTGCCGGCCGCGGTGGACTTCCGGGCCTCCTCCCGCCCTTCGGCCGCCTCGCCGGCCTGGGGGGTGGAGCCGAAGAAGAGGGCCGACATGTCCGGTCGGGCCAGCAGCGCTTCGGCGGTGTCGGCCAGGATGACCCGGCCGCGCTCCATGACCACTCCGTGGTCGGCGAGCTTCAGGCCGAAGCGCACGTTCTGCTCGACCATCAGCACGGTGGCGCCGAGCGACTGGACCATCTTCGTCGTCTCGAACACGACGGCGCTGGCCCGTGGATCGAGCCCGAGAGTGGGTTCGTCGAGCAGCACCACCTGCGGCTCGGTGATCAGCGCGCGGGCGAACTCGACGATCCGCCGCTGGCCGCCGGACAGGTCGCCCGCCTTGTCGCCCGCCCGCTCCCCGAGGATCGGGAAGGCCTCGGCCAGCTCGGCGATGCGACGCTTGACCCGCTTGCGGTCGCGGCGCAGCACGTGGCCGCCGACCAGCATGTTCTCGTGCACGGTGAGGTCGCCGAACAGGCCGCCGGCCTGCGGGACCTGCACGATCCCGGCGCGGATGATGTCGGGCGTCGAGCGTCCGGCGATCGACGCCCCGGCCAGCGTCACTTCGCCCAGCCGCGGGCGCAGCAATCCGCTGATGACGCGCAGCACCGTCGACTTGCCCGCTCCGTTGGGGCCGACCACGCAGGTGATCGAACCCCGCTCGACCGCGAGGTCGACGCCCTGGAGCACGTCGCCGCCGCCGTAGCCCGCAGTGAGGTCGCGCAGCTCGATCACCGCGCCGCTCCCACCGGGGCGTCGATGTCCTCGGCGACGAAGTCGTCGCCGAGGTAGGCCTCGAGGACCGCCGGGTCGCTCGACACCGCCTGGGGCCCATCGTCGGCGATCACCGTGCCGCGCGAGAGCACCACCACCGGATCGCAGAGCGAGAGCACGAAGTGCATGTCGTGCTCGACGATCACGAAGGTGCGCCCCGTCTCGTTGAGCGAGCGGATCAGTCCGGCGAGGCGGCGGATCAGCGTCGGGTTGATCCCGGCCGCCGGCTCGTCGAGCAGGATGACCGCCGGGTCGAGCATCAGCACCTGGGCGAGCTCGACGAGCTTGCGCTGGCCGTAGGAGAGCTCGCTCGCGCGCGCGTCGACGTAGTCGCCGAGGCCGACGAACTCGAGCAACTCGGTGGCTCGCTCGGCTTCGGCGCCCGAGACGGCGCTCGCGAGCAGCGTGCGCAGCCGGAACTCGTCGGTGACCGCCGCGACGTTCTCGAGCACGCTGAGGCTGTCGAACAGCCGCGGCAGCTGGTAGGTGCGTCCCATCCCCGCGAACGCGCGCCTGGTGCGGCTCCACTCGGTGATGTCGTCGCCGGCGAGCCTCACCTCGCCCGCGCTCGCCCGGTAGGTGCCGTCCATGACGTTGAACAGCGTCGTCTTGCCCGAGCCGTTGGGCCCGATCAGCGCCGTGATCGACCCGGCGCGCACGGAGAAGCTCGCGCCGTCGAGCGCCTTGACTCCGCCGAAGCGCTTCGACACGCCGGCGACGCTGAGCAGCGATGGCGGTGCCGTCCCGTCGGCGGCGACCGGTGGGGCGGAGCGCCGCAGGAACTCCGGCACGGGACGGTCGGCGAGCCGTGCGCCGGTCAGGCTCGGCTCGCGGTGGCGCAGGATGCGCCGGGCGAGCCGCTCGAGCTCGGGCAGCAACCCCCGCGGCAGCAGCAGGGCGACCGCGACGAGCAGGCCGCCGAACAGCAGCAGGCGGACCGCGCCCGCGCTGGCGCCCCCGAAGGACGAGTTGGTCACCTCGATGAGCGGCTGCAGGATGGCGGCGCCCAGCACGGGTCCCCAGACCGTCCCCCGGCCGCCGATCAACGCGGCGAGGACCACTTCGACCGAGAGCGTGATGTCGAACAGCGCGCTCGTATCCAGGTAGGAGACGTAGTAGCCGTAGACGCTGCCGGCGACGCCGACGAGGACGGCCGACGCCATGAAGGCGATCGCCTTGTAGACCGGTGTGGTCACCCCGATGCCCGCTGCCTTGTCCTCGTCGTCCCGGATGGCGACCAGTCCGAGACCGAGCTTCGAGCGCTTGATCGCGATGGACATCAGCACGGACAGGACCACCAGGAGCAGCAGGGCGTAGTAGAACGGCCAGTTCTGGATGTCCACGCTCCAGGAGGGGAGCGGGAGCACGAGGCCGTCGGCGCCTCCCGTCAGGCCGGGCCAGTTCGTGGCGACGAGGCCGAGCAGCTCGAGCATCGCGAAGGTGACGATCACGAAGGCCGCCCCGCGAGTGCGGCCGGTGACCAGGCTGAGGCTCAGGGCGATGAGCGCCGCGGCGACGCCCCCGAGCGGCGCGACCACCAGCGGCGAGACGCCCCACCGGTTGGCCAGGATCCCCGCGGTGTAGGCGCCGACGCCGATGAAGGCGCTGTGGCCGAGCGAGATGTAGCCGGCGTACCCGCCGATGATGTTCCAGCCCGACGCCAGGACGGCGAGCAGGAAGGTCATGATCAGGAGGTTCTGGAGGTAGATGTTCCCCGAGACGACCGGGACCAGCGCCAGCAGGGTCACGCCGAGTGCGGCCAGGCTGAGCTTCGCCGCGCGGTTCATGTCGTCGCCCCCTCGAGCCGGTGGCGGGCACCGAAGAGGCCCTGCGGCCGCAGGATGAGGATGGCGATGATCAGCAGGTACGGCACCGCGGTGGTCCAGCGCGTGTCCCAGTAGGCGGCCGTCAGCGCCTCTCCGATGCCGAGGATCACCGCACCGGCCGCCGCGCCGGCGAACGAGCCGAAGCCCCCGAGCACCACGATGCACAGCACGCGCCCGATCCACACGTAGTGCGAATCGGGCACGAACTGGTAGAGCACCGCCAGCGCCGCGCCGCCGAAGGCCGTGGTGGCGGCGCCGATGGCGAACATCTGCGCCATCGTGCGCTCCACGTCGATCCCGACCAGCGCCGCCCCGTTGCGGCTCGTCGCGCAGGCGCGGATGCTGCGGCCGACGAAGGTCCCGCGCAGCAGCGCGTACAGCGCGGCGAGGAGCAGGACGGCGCCGACGCAGGCGTAAAGCTGGGCTCGCGGGATGACGATCTCGCCGAGGCTGATCGAGGTGTTGAAGTACGACGGCGTCGCCGCCCGCGCCTCCGTGCCCCAGATCAGGGACAGCACTCCGGATGCCGCCACGGCGACGCCGAACGACGCGACCAGCGTCAGCTCCGGATCGATCCGCTGGACCCGGGCGATCACGGTCTTGTAGAGCACCCATCCGATGCCGTACATCACGACGGTGAGCCCGAGCCCGAGGAGCAGCGGGTCGATTCCGGTCCGGTCCCACAACCACCAGGTGAAGAACGCCGCGACGATGAGCAGCGCACCGTGGGCGAGGTTGATCACCCTCATCACCCCGAAGGTCAGCGTGAAGCCGGAGGACATCAGGGCGTAGACGCCTCCGGTCAACAGGCCGAAGATCAGGGTCTGAGCGAGCAGGGTCATCGCGAGGCTCCCCGGCTCACCAGCTCGGCTTGTCGTAGATGACCTTCTCGGTGGTCGCCGCGCTTGGCGGTCCGATCACCCGGAGCTTGCCGTCCTGGAACTGGGCGAGCAGCATCTCGCCCTGCGAGCGTCCGGCGGCGTCCCAGCGCAGCGGCCCGACGATGGTCTCCACCGTGTTGGCGTGCAGCCACTTCGCGATGGCCGGCTGGTCGAGCTTGCCGACCTCGCCGACCGCCTTGGCCAGCACCTGCCCGGCGGTGTAGGAGTTGGCGGCGTCCTCGCTGGGCTCGGCGCCGAACTGCTTGCGGTAGCCCGCCACGAACTCCCGGTTGCCCGGGTAGTCGGCCTCCGCGCTCCACCCCAGGTAGGTGAGGATGCCCTCCGTGGCGCCCTCGCCGATGCCGTCGGCGTAGGCCGGGTCCGTCGGGGCGTTGACCTGGTAGAGCATCTTCGGCGAGAAGCGCAGCTTCTGCATCGAGCGGACGACGTTGATGCCGTCCTGCGCCACCGCCCCGCTGACCACCAGGTCGGGGTTCGCCCGCTTGACGCGGTTGACGATCGCGTCGAAGTTGGTGGCGTCCTGCGCGTAGGTGGAGGAGAGGACGGTGCGGATGCCGAGCGCGCCGAGGTCCCGCTTGAGGATCTCCTCGAGCTGGGTCGTGTTCGGGTCGTCGACGGTGACGAAGGCGACCGTCTTGGGCCGCTGGTCGGCCGGCGCGCGCTTGAGCATCTCGACGAACTGCTTGGGCAGCTTCTGCGTCGTCGCGGGCTGAGCGAAGAACAGGTACTTCGGGTTGCGCTCGAAGATCTCGTCCGCGCCGCCCGAGGGCTCGACGTAGACGTACTTGTAGCGCTCGGCGATCGGGGCGACCGCGAGGTTGAGGTCGGAGGAGAAGGTGCCCAGGATGAGGTCGACCTTGTCCTGGCCGATGAGCTTCGTGTAGTCGGAGATCGCCGTGCGCTGGTCGAACCCGTCGTCGAGGACCTTGAGCTTGACCTGCCGGCCGAGCATCCCGCCCTTGCGGTTGATCTCGTCCACCCAGTAGCGGTAGCCCTCGAGTCCGGGCTTGGCGCGGTCGGCCACCGGTCCCGTGAGCGGAAGCGACATCCCGATCACCAGCGGCTCCTTCGAGGCTGCGCCGGACTCGCCTCCGCCGCCGTCCGCGCCGCACGCGGCGGCCGTCAAGGCCAGCGCGGCGGCGGCGACCACCCTGCGCAGCCTGCCCTGTCCTGCGGACGCTCTCGCTGCCCTCATCGTCCTGCTCCCTCGTCGGATGTGACCCAGTGGTCCGCTCTCGGCTCGAGATCGGGGTACGGCTCGCCGTCGAGTCCGGGGACCGTGACGGCGGACGGCGTGTTGTCGTTGGCCACGAGCTGCCGGCTCGCGAAGTCGGTGACGGCGCCCGACAGCAGCTGGCGGGGATCCTCGAGCACCACCCGCAGCCGGGTGGTCAGCGCGAACCAGTCGTCGGGATCGGCGACCGCCGGCATGCCGCCGACGCTGCGGGCGTCGGGCGCGAGGCGGGCGGCGGCGACGGCCGGGACGAACCGCGGGTAGCCGGCGAACATGTCCTCGCCGAGGTCCGAGGTGGCTCGCACGCTCGCCCACAGCTGGCGATACTCCGGCTCGAGTGCGGCGATGGCGTCGAGCGCCTCGCCGTCGAACGCCGGGAAGACGGGAGCGTGCGGGGCGATGAGCAGGTGCCGGTCGGGGAGCCGGCCCCGCGCGGCGGCGCGGATGACTCCGGCGACGCTGTTCGTGTCCTGGGTGACCCCGGCGGTCGGGCGGCCCGCCCGGCCCGCGACCACCACCATCGCCTGCTCCCACGGCACCTCGTGGCGGTCGAAGAAGGCGATGATCCGGTGGGCGATGTCCATGCCCGCGAGGAAGAAGGTCGCGACCATGACGCGGTTGAACGGCACGGGCAGGCCGGCGGCGGGTCCCGTCACGTAGTCCGCGCGCAGCCGCTCCGCGCTCAGGTAGGCGTCGTCGGCGAGCGAGCGCTCGAGCATGGCCTCCGTGATCGTGCAGCCGTAATCGACCATGGCGGCGATCGCCCGCTCGCGGCCGCGATAGGCAGCGACGGCGATGCGGTCCCGCCACAGTGCCTCGTCGTTCTCCTCCCGCGCCGCGCGGGTGGCGGCCAGCAGCGCCTGGGCGTCCGCCCGCCAGGTGCCGCCCGGATCCGCCGCCTTCTGGCGGGCGAGGGTGACCAGCGCCGACGGGAGGTGCGAGACCCCCGCGAGCTCCTTGAACCCGCGAGTCGAGAGCCGGAACGGCTCGACTGCGGGGCGCGCGCCGCGACCCGGGTACAGGGCGATGTCGGCGCCGGTGGCGACCACCAGCGGCAGCTCCGCCTGGCGTCGGGCCGCGTCCCGGCCGAAGCGCGCTCCGATCGAGTCCGGGGATCCGGTGTAGACCTGGAAGAGCTCGATCAGCGCCGGGCCCTCGGAGGCAGCGGAGCGCGTCGCCGCCGAAGGTGGGCCTCCGTTGGTCGCCTTGACCGTCATGCGGCTCCGTCCAGGACGAGGCCGTAGACCACCGTGTCGTTGGCGAAGCGGATCTCGGGCGACAGCGAGTTGGAGACGACCAGCTTGAGCGCGCCGTCCTCCTCGATCACCGCGGCGTCCGTGCCGCCGCACGTCGGGAAGCCCTCGACCTCGGCGAAGGCCCCGTCACGCCACTCGTAGAGCTGCGAGTCGAGCACGGGCCGCGGGTCCCTCGGCGTGCCGAGGATGAAGTTGACCCGGACGAGGAGCAGCCGCTCGTCACGCTCGAGCACCTTCAGCTCGCGGGCTCCGAGGCCCGGGAGTACCTGATGCTCGACGAAGCGCTCGCCGTCCCAGCGCAGCACCCGGGCCGGCGCCTCCAGGCCGGCGGCGATCAGGAAGTGCTCGCCGTCGCGCGCGAACGTGGCGAACGCCCGACCGGCGTTGCCGATCAGCTCCTGGTGGGGGACAAGCCGCTCGCCGTCCCACCGGTGCAGGACGCTCGGGTCGAGGTGCTCGGCGTGGGCGACGAAGAACTGCCCGTCCACGGTGAACGGATGCCAGTTGTACGCCCAGCGCGAGGGGATCTCCTGGAAGGGGACGAAGCGCTCGCCGTCCCATTCGAGCACGACCGACGGGCGGTTCTGCTCCACGAGGTGCGGAAGGCCGACGCCCTGCGCGAGGCCGAGGAAGTGCCGCCCGTCCACGTTCCAGTGCGTGAACTGCTTGGCCGCGAAGGTCGGGAGGGACTGGAACGGCACGAAGGCGCCGGCGGACCAGGTCCACACGGTCGACTCGATCGCGTACTCGTAGGGCCCCTTGCCGCGCCGGATGCTCGCCACCGCGAGGAAGGAGCGCTCGTCGATCGTGAAGAACTCGGCGTCCTCGCCCCCGGGCGCCGGGAGCGTGGCGTGGGGGACGTAGCTCCCGGCGACCCGGCGGAGGAGGAGGAGGTCCGTGTCCGAGTCGCCGCCGTTCATGAGCGGCTCGGATCCCGGGACGTCCACTGCGAGCTGGGGGATGGCGAGCAGCTCGAGGCCGTCCACCGCGAACGGTTCGACGGCTCGCGCTCCGGAGGTCCGGATCCGCTGCTCCTCCCTCAGCACGCGCTCCACCTTCTCGTCCGCTCCGCGCTAACGCAAGCGTGTCCGGGTTACGATCACGGACACCGAGCGTCAGCTCAATTGACGCTCAAGTCGACCCGAAAGCATGCTCCGGGCGCCGGGCCCGACGCGCTGTGCTGGTCCGCTAGACCAGCCCGGCGCGCTGCGCCCAGAGCACGGCCTGCGTGCGGTCGGTCACGCCCATCTTCCGGAAGGCGGCTGAGAGCGTGTTGCGGACCGTCTTGTGGCTGATGCCGAGGCGCAGGGCGATGGCCTTGTTGCTGTGGCCCGCGGCGACGAGCGAAACGAGCTCGCGTTCACGGCCGGTGAGCACCGAGGCGGCGGGGCTGGTCCGCCGGGCGTCGAGGACCTCCCGGGCGACGCGCGGGTCGAGCG
>CALMNS010000151.1 GCA_937871635.1 uncultured Solirubrobacter sp. | reverse complement strand
ACGTAGGCGTGGGAGACGATCGCGGCGAGGCCCGCCGTGCCCGCCGGCCGGGCGAGGCCGGAGAAGACGATCAGCTCGTGGTAGGGGAGCGTGGCGGTCTCGTCGTAGCGGGCGAGCACGACCCCGCCCACCGTCCAGCCGCCGGCGCCGACGAGCTCGAGCCCCGGCGGCAGGGGCACCGCCCGGGTCGCCTCGAGACGGACCGGGGCGAGCAGGATCGCCGCCTCGCCGCGCAGGCGCCAGGGCGGGGGCGGGTACGGCGGCGGCTGGCTCATACGTCGACCACCTCGAGCGCCGGGAGGCGGGTCGCGAGCCGCTCGGCTGCCAGCGGTCCGGGCTGAAGGGTCTCGGAGCCGATCGTCCACACGGTGGGCACCGGGGAAGTGTCGCCGATGGCCCGCGCGGGGAGGACCGCGGCATGAGCGATGACCCCAGGCACAATCCCGGCGAGCCGGAGTTCGGCGATCACGACGACGACGCGCCGCACAACCCCGGCGAGCCGCAATTCGACGACCCGGAGGCGACCGAGCCCGCCGACGAGGACGACGAGGACGAGCTCGCGGGATAGCTCCGTGCGGCCGCGAGCGGTCGCCGCTCAGCGGTCGACGGCCTCGACCCGGTGGTCCTCCTGCTGGTCGTCCTCGCCCGCCGGCGGGTCGGCCGGCAGGAGCGCCTCGAAGGGAGGCGGGGAAGCCAGCAGCGCGAGGACGCGGTCGAGGTGCTCGGGCCGGATCGGCTTGCCGATGTAGTCGTCCATTCCCGCGGCCAGACACCGCTCGCGGTCCCCGGTCATCGTGCTGGCGGTCATGGCCACGATGGGGATGCGGGGACCGTCCCCCTCGCTGCGGCGGATCGCGGCGGTCGCCTCATAGCCGTCGAGCTCGGGCATCTGGCAGTCCATGAAGATCGCGTGGTAGGTGCCGCGGTCGTGCATGGCCACCGCCTGGCGGCCGTCGCCGGCGACCTCCACGCGGAAGCCGCGCTTGCGCAAGAGCGCGCTGGCGACGCGCTGGTTGATCTGGTTGTCCTCGGCGACCAGCACGAGCGGGCCGTCGGTCAGCTCGGCGCTCGCGGCGACCGGGGTGGCCAGGGCGCCGTCGTCGGGCCGCGCCCGCGCGGCGCCGAGCACCCGCGCCACCTGCTCGAGCAGGCGCCTGGCCTGCACCGGCTTGGTCAGGAAGGCGTCGACGCCGGCCTTCGTGGCCGCGTCGCGCCCGCTGCCCGAGGACGTGAGCATCACGACCGGAAGGGAGGCCACCTCGGGGGTCATGCGGATGGCGCGGGTCAGCTCGTTGCCGGTCAGCTTCGGCATCCGGGAGTCGACGATCGCCAGCCCGTAGCGCCGTCCCGCCCGGGCCGCCTCCCGGAGGTGCTCGACGACGGCGGTGGGATCGGTGAGGGTCTCGCACTCGAGGCCCCAGGCGGTGAGCTGGCGGTCGAGGATCGTCCCGTTCGTCGCGTTGTCGTCCACGATCAGCACGGACGCGCCGCGGACGTCCTCGAGCTCGGGCGGCTCGGGCTGGGCCCGCGTCACCCGTACCGGCACCGTGAACCAGAAGGTCGAGCCCTCGCCGAGGACGCTGCGGACCCCGATGCTCCCCGCCATGAGCTCGACGAGCTGGCGGGAGATGGCGAGCCCGAGGCCGGTGCCACCGAACCGCCGCGTGGTCGAGCCGTCCTGCTGCGCGAAGGAGTCGAAGATCCGCTCGAGGGACTCGGGGGCGATCCCGAGCCCCGTGTCGCTCACCTCGAAGCGCAGCAGCACCGATCCGCCGGGCGCGGGGTCCGCGGTGAGTCGCACCACGACCTCGCCGCGCGCGGTGAACTTCACGGCGTTCGTCAGCAGGTTGGTCAGAACCTGGCGCAGGCGGTTGCCGTCGCCGGAGACCACCGCCGGGAGGCCCGGTTCGACCCAGTCGATGAGCTCGACGCCCTTGGCGTGCGCGGCCGCGGCCACGATGGAGGACGCCTCCTCGACGAGGCGGTGGAGCTCGAACGGCTCGTCCTCGATCTCGAGTCGCCCGGCCTCGATCTTCGAGAAGTCGAGGATGTCGGCGATGACGGCCAGCAGCGCGTCGCCCGAGACCCGGATCGAGTCGGCGTACTCGCGCTGCTCGCCGTCGAGGCGGGTGTCGAGCAGCAGCCCGCTCATCCCGATGACCCCGTTGAGCGGCGTCCGCAGCTCGTGGCTCATGTTCGCGACGAACTCCGACTTGAGCCGCGAGGCCTCCAGCGCGGCGTCCTTGGCCGAGCCGAGCTCCTCCTGGAAGCGGAGGCGCTCGCGGATGTCCTGGATCTGCGCGATGAAGTGCAGGGGGCGCCCGGCGTCGTCACGGACCAGGGAGCGCGACAGGAGGACCCAGACGCTCGTCCCGTGGGCGTCGATCAGCCGCTTCTCGAGCTCGCAGTGATCGATCTCCCCGGTCACCAGGCGCTCGACCTGCGCCAGGTCGGCCGCGAGGTCGTCGGGGTGCGTGAGCCCTCGACGGGTCATGCCGAGCAGCTCGGTCTCCGGGAAGTCGAGCATGGCGCAGAGCGCCTCGTTGACCTGTCGCCAGTTGCCGTGGAGGTCCACGAGCGCCATGCCGATCGGCGCCTGGTCGAAGGCGTGACGGAAGCGCGTCTGCGCCTCGCGCAGCTCGCGCTCCACCTCGCCGCGGCGGGTGACGTCCTCCTCGAGGTCGACCCGGGTGCGCACCAGCCGGGCGACCAGGCCGGCGACGAGCAGCGACGCGATCACGAAGATGACCAGGCCGCTCCACGCGAGCCAGTAGCCCGTACTAGACAGCGGCGCGTAGAGCCGGAGCTCGGGCGCGGTGACCACCAGGCGCCAGGGCGTGCCCCGCACGGGCCGCTCCGCGACGCGGAATGCCTCGCCGCCGGACACGAGGCGCCGGTCGGCGGGCAACTTGGCCGCCGGCTGGGCGCCCGGGAGCCCCTTCTGCTTCGGGCCGCGGTTCGAGGCGATGATCGTGCCGTCAGGATCGAGCAGGTCGACCGTGCTGGGCCGGATCGGGCTCACGCTGGGCAGGTAGGCCGCCAGCGGCGTCCGCCGGACGTCGAAGCCGCCGCTGAAGACGCGCCGGCCCTGGGGGGTGTCGAACGGCGTGGAGAAGGCGACCGCCGGGGTCCCGCCGCCGGCCAGGCGCCCCACGGTCGAGACCGCGGGCAGGCCGGCCACCGCGCTGCGCAGGTGCGCGTAGCGCCGCGCCACCAGCTTGCCGATCAGCTCAGGCTGCGGCGGGGAGACCTGCAGCACGCGCCCGGCGGCGTCGAGCAGCACCGCGGACTGGTAGCCGCCTCCGGCGACCAGCGCGTCGAAGTCCCGGCGCCGGACGGTCCGGCCGGCGAGCTGCGCGACGGCCTGGGTCCGCTCCTGCGCGTTGACCTGGCTCGCGTAGATCTGGATGAAGCGCGCCGCGCCCTCCGCACGGATCGCGTACCTGCGCTCGAGCTGCTCGCGGCTGTCGTCCTGCGCCTCGGTGAGCGCGACCCCGATCCCGACGACGGCAACCAGCCACGTCAGCACGCCGAGGGCCAGCGCCCCGCGGTGGCGGGGCCGCAGGCGGCGCAGGCGGAGGAGGAGCGCACGGATGGCCACACCAGGGCCATCGGCGCCGACGAGAACCTTCTTGAGCGGTCACCCTGTAGGCGATGCTCGCCGACCTCACCCGGCTCCTGTCCGAGCTCGTCGCCATCGACTCGGTCAACCCGTCGCTGGTCGCGGGCGGCGCCGGAGAAGGGGAGATCGCGTCCTTCGTGTCGGACTGGTCGCGGTCGGCGGGGCTGGACGTCGAGCGGCTGGAGGCCACGCTCGGGCGCCCGACGGTCCTGGCGCGGGCGCGCGGGACGGGTGGCGGCAGGACCCTCCTGCTATGCGCCCACCTCGACACGGTCAGCGTCGAGGGCATGCCGGACGCCCACCGCCCGCGCATCGAGGGCGACCGGCTCTACGGGCGCGGCGGCTACGACATGAAGGCGGGGCTGGCCGCAGCGCTGACGGCCTGCCGCCGGATCGCCTCCCTGGACCTGGCCGGCGACGTCGTCGTGGCCGCGGTGGCCGACGAGGAGCACGCCAGCCTCGGGATCCAGGAGGCGCTGCGGACGGTGCGGGCGGACGCGGCGATCGTCACCGAGCCGACGGAGCTCGCCGTCGCGATCGCCCACAAGGGCTTCGTCTGGGCCGAGCTGGAGGTCACCGGTCGCGCCGCGCACGGCTCGCGGCCACACCTGGGGGTCGACGCCATCGTCAAGGCGGGCCCGGTGCTCACCGCGATCGGCCGGCTCGACGCGGGCCTGGCCGCCAAGACCCATCCGCTCCTCGGGCGGGCCTCGGTGCACGCGTCCACCATCGCCGGTGGGGTGGAGCTCTCGAGCTACCCCGCCCGCTGCGTCGTCGCGCTGGAGCGGCGCACGCTGCCCGGGGAGACCGCCGAGCAGGTCCGCGCCGAGCTCGACGACCTGCTCGAGGGGTGCCGGGCCGCCGATCCCGAGCTCGAGGTGGAGCACCGGCACGGCCTCGTCCGCGAGCCCTTCGCGGTGCCAGCCGACGCCGAGGTCGTCGCGGCGGTCACCGCGGCGGCCCGGGAGGCGATCGGAGGCGAGCCGGAGGTCGGCGGCGTCAGCTACTGGGCCGACTCGGCGTTCATCGCCGCCGCCGGCGTGCCGACCGTCCTCTTCGGCCCGAGCGGCGACGGCGCCCACGGCCCGGGCGAGTGGGTGAGCCTCGCCTCCACCGAGATCACCGCCCGCGCGCTCGTCGGTGCCGCCCGGCGGATCTGCGGCTGATGCGCGCGCTGGTCAACGCCCACGCCGATCGGGGC
>CALMNS010000150.1 GCA_937871635.1 uncultured Solirubrobacter sp. | reverse complement strand
GAGCACGCCCTCGTCGCCGCCGAGCGCGGCGTCGAGGGCGACGAGCATCGCCTCGCCGGCGCCCGGCGCGTAGCGCACGACGCGGTCGGCGCTCGGGTCCAGCGCGCCCGGGCGCTCGGAGGCGACGGCGAGCTTCACCCCGCGGCGACGCACGCCCTTGCGGATCCGCAGGTCGAGGATCGGCGCGTCGTCGATCGGGTCGCAGTCGAGCAGCAGCACCGTGTCGGCGAACTCGAGGTCCGAGACCGTCGCGCCCAGGCGCGGGTCGGCGAGCGCGCGGGTGAGGTCGAGCGGCAGCGCCTCGCGGCCACCGGGCGTCGCGCTCAGGGTCGAGGCGCCGAGCCCTTCACGGAACAGCCGCTGCAGGAGGAACGCCTCCTCGTTGGTGGTCTCCCCGCCGGCCAGCGCCGCCGCCCGGGGCCCCGCCTTGGCGAGCGCGCCGGAGGCGGCCGCCATGGCCTTCTCCCAGGTCGCGGGCATCAGCTTCGCGCCCTCGCGGACCCAGGGCTGGGTGATCCGGTCCTCGGAGTGCACGTGCTGGTAGGCGAAGCGGCCCTTGTCGCACAGCCAGCCGTCGTCCACCTCGTCGTTGTCGCGGGCGGTGACGCGCATCACCCGGTCGTCGCGGACGGTGAACTCGACGTTGCACTGGGCCGGGCACAGCGTGCAGACCGAGCCGGCGCCCTCGGAGTCCCACGGCCGTGCGCGGAAGCGGTACGCCTTGGAGGTGAGCGCCCCGACCGGGCAGAGCTGGATGATGTTGCCGGTGAACGGGCCGACGTACGGGTGGCCGTCGAACGTCCCGACGTAGGAGTGCGTGCCGCGCTCGAGCAGGATGAGCTGGTAGTCCTCGGAGATCTCCTGCGAGAAGCGCACGCAGCGGTAGCAGAGGATGCAGCGCTCGCGGTCGATCGCGATGAGCGGCGAGAGCTCGAGCGGCTTGACGAAGTGGCGCTTGGGCTCGATGAAGCGCGAGGTGCCGCCGCCCCAGCCGTAGGAGACGTCCTGGAGCGGGCACTCGCCGCCCTTGTCGCAGACCGGGCAGTCGAGCGGGTGGTTGATGAGCAGGAACTCGACCACCGCGCGCTGCGCCTCGTGCACGCGAGCGGTCTGCGTGTGGACGACCATGCCGTCCTTGACCGGCGTGGAGCAGGCCGTCTGGAGCTTCGGGATGCCCTCCACCTCGACGAGGCACATGCGGCAGGCCCCGACCGGGTTGCCGAGCTTGGGCTCGTAGCAGAAGACGGGGATCTCGACGTCGCCGTACTTGGCGCCGTCGACCAGCATGGCGCCCTCGGGCGCGGTGACCTCACGACCGTCGATCGTGAGCGTGATCAGCTTGACCTCGGGGCGCGGCATGCGGCTAGTGCGCCTCCGCGGCGCCGGCGTAGGCCGGCTCGCCGAGCAGGTCCTCGGGCCCGGCGTGGGCGCCGCGGTTGACCGTGTCGGGCATGGCGATCCCGAGGCCGTTGCGCTCGCGCGCGGCCTCGATGTGGGCCTCGAACTCCTCGCGGAAGTGCTTGATCATCGAGCCGATCGGCATGGCCATCGCGTCGGCGAGGACGCAGAGGCAATTGCCCATCATCTGCTCGCAGACCGACGCCATGATGTCGAGGTCCATCGGGGTCGCCTCGCCCGTCTCGACCCGCTCGAGCATCTTGACCGTCCAGTTGGTCCCCTCGCGGCACGGCGTGCACTTGCCGCAGGACTCGTGGCGGTAGAACTTCGCGGTCTTCAGCGCGACGTCGACGATCGGGATGGAGTCGTCGATGACGATGATCGCGCCCGAGCCGAGCATCGAGCCGGCCTTGGCCAGCGAGTCGAAGTCGTAGGGGAGGTCGAGCATCTCGTCCGTGCCGGGGAGCACCGGGGCGCTCGAGCCGCCCGGGAACCAGGCCTTGATCGAGCGGCCCTCGGGGGCACCGCCGGCCAGCCCTTCGATGATGTGGCGCGAGGGCGTCCCGAGCACCACCTCGTAGTTGCCCGGCCGGCGCACGCACCCGCTGACGGAGACGACCTTCGTCCCCGTCGAGGTCTCCGTGCCGATCTTGGCGAACTCCGCGCCGCCCATCTTGAGGATGTGCGGGGCGTTCATCAGCGTCTCGACGTTGTTGATCAGCGTCGGGCCGCCGTAGAGGCCGTTGATCGCCGGGAACGGCGGCTTGAGGCGCGGGTTGCCGCGCTTGCCCTCCAGCGAGTCGAGCAGCGCGGTCTCCTCGCCGCAGATGTAGGCCCCGGCGCCCCGGTGGACCCACAGCTCGAGCGAGAAGTCAGAGCCGAAGATCCGCTCGCCGACGTAGCCCGCCGCCTTGGCCTCGATCAGCGCGTCCTCGAGGACGTCGGCCTGGAGCGCGTACTCGCCGCGGATGTAGATGTAGGCGCGGTTCGCCCCGACCGCGTAGGCGGAGATCGCGAGCCCCTCGATCAGCGTGTGCGGGGTCTTCTGCATGAGCTCGCGGTCCTTGAAGGTGCCGGGCTCTGACTCGTCGGCGTTGCAGACGAGGTACTTGTCCATGTCGCCCTTTGGCAGGAAGGACGCCTTCTTGCCCATGGCGAAGCCCGCGCCGCCCCGGCCGCGCACGCCGCTCGCCTGCAGCTCGGCGAGGACGGCCTCGGGCGTCATCTCGGTCAGCGCGCGCTTGAGCATCGCGTAGCCGCCGAGGTCCCGGTAGACGTCGAGGGACGCCAGGCCGGGCCGGTCGATCTCGTGGAAGAGGATCTGGATCTGGTCGGGCTGGGCTCCGGCCTGACCCGCGGCGACGCTCGTCATCTCACATGTCCTTGTTGCCGAAGGTGTCGTTGCCGGACGCGCTCGGACCGCTCGCGACGTCCACCCGGTCTACGGCCGGGGGCCCCTCCGCGGTCAAGCTCGTGGCCTGCGGGCGGTGGCGGATCTGCTTGGCGTCGAGCGGCGTACGCCCCGCCTTGAGGTCCTCCACGATCGTCCGGCAGTCGTCCTCGTCGAGCGGCCCGACGTAGATGCCGTTGACCGAGGCCATCGGCGCGATGTCGCACGCCCCGAGGCACTCGAAGGAGCGGATGTTGAAGCTCGGGTCGTCGCCGCCCGCCGACAGCATCGCCTCGTAGACCTGGTCGCCGCCGCGCAGCGAGCACGAGATGTTCGTGCAGACGTAGACATCGTGCTCGCCCTTGGGCTCGGTCTCCAACATGTCGTAGAAGGTGGCCACCGAGGTCAGGTAGGCGGGGGTGAGACGCATGACGCAGGCCGCCTGCTCGATCGCGGTCGGCGAGCACCAGCCGTGCCAGCGCTGGACGGCGAACAGCGCGGGGATGGAGGCCGAGCGCACGTCGGGATAGCGGGCGACGTAGGCCTCGATCTCGTAGCGGAGATCCTCCGGCACGGGGGTGGAGGCCGGGTCGGGGACGACGGCCGGGTCCTTGGTGAGGTCGGCCGCCTCGTCCCAGCCGGGGACGCGGCTTCCGTGTTCGAAGCGCCTGACGGTCGCCATCGCGCTCTAGCGGTCGATCCCGCCGAGGATCGGGTCGAGCATCGCCAGAGTGGCGATCAGGTCGGCGATGTAGAGGTCCTGGACCATCGGCTTGAACGCCTGCAGGTTCACGAAGGAGGGGTCGCGCATGTGCACCCGCGCCGGCTTCGCCGAGCCGTCGGAGCGCACGAAGCACCCGAGCTCCCCGCGTGGGGACTCGATCGGGTAGTAGACCTCGCCGGGCGGGACGCGGAAGCCCTCAGTGACGAGCTTGAAGTGGTGGATCAGCGCCTCCATCGAGGTGGCGAGCTCGTGGCGCGGCGGCAGGGCGATCTTGCGGTTGTCGGTGATGTAGGGCCCCTCGGGCAGCCCGTCGAGCGCCTGCTCGATGATCTTCACCGACTCGCGCATCTCGGCCATGCGCACGCGGTAGCGGTCGTAGTTGTCGCCGACCGTGCCGACCGGGATCTTGAAGTCGAAGTGGTCGTAGCTCGAGTAGGGCGCCGCCTTGCGCAGGTCGAACGGGTTGCCCGTGGCCCGCAGGAGCGGCCCGGTCACTCCCAGCCCGAGGAGGGTCTGCTCGTCCACCGCGGCCACGTTGCGCAGCCGCTGCAGGACGATCTCGTTCTTGTCGATGAGGTCCTCGAACTGGTCCAGGCGCGTTGGGAAGCCGCTCGTGAAGCGCCGCACGGCATCCTCGAAGCCGGGCGGGATGTCCTCCATGACGCCGCCGACCTGGAAGTAGCGGGTGTGCATCCGCTGGCCCGAGGACATCTCGAAGAGGTCGAGGATCTGGTCGCGGTCGCGCCAGCCGTACCAGAAGACGGACATCGCGCCCAGGTCGAGGCCGCCCGTGGCCAGCCAGATGAGGTGGGAGGCGATCCGGTTGAGTTCTGAGTGGATGACCCGCAGGTACTGCGCGCGGGGCGGGACCTCGAGGTCGAGCAGCGTCTCCACCGCGCCGCAGAACGCGTGCGCGTTGAAGTAGTAGGACAGGTAGTCCATCCGCTCGACGATCGGGATGACCTTCCAGTACGCCTTGTCCTCGCAGGTCTTCTCGATGCCGGTGTGGACGTAGCCGATGATCGGCTTGACGTCGCGGACGACCTCACCCTCGAGCGTGGTGAGCAGGCGCAGCACCCCGTGCGTGGCGGGGTGGTGCGGGCCCATGTTGAGGGTGAGGAACTCGTCCTCGGGCCCGTGCTGGATCTCGGAGAGCTCGACCGAGCGCTCCATCTCGCGGTAGTCGATGTCGGGCGTCAGCGCCACGGCTAGCTCCCTTCGCCTTCCCACCAGCCCGGCTCACGGGGCTCGTTGTGGGTGTAGAGGATCGGCTCGCCGCCGATCGGGAAGTCGCGCCGCTGCGGATGGCCCTCGTAGTCCTCGGGCATGTGCGAGCGCCGCAGGTCGGGGTGGCCGTCGAAGATGACGCCGAACATGTCGTAGGCCTCGCGCTCCTGCAGGTCGGCGGTCGGCCACGCCGGGGTGACGCTCGGCACGTGCGGATCCTCGGTGTGCACGCGCGTCTTGACCGAGATGCGGTCGATCGAGCGCATGTCGAGCAGCTCGTAGATCACGCCGAGCCGCGGCTCCTCGGGGAAGTAGTCGACCCCGTGGACGGAGGCCAGGAAGCCGTAGCCCTTGCCGCGCAGGCGCTCGAGCGTGCCCGGCACCGCGGCGGGGCGCACGTGCAGGGTCGCGCGCCCGCGGAAGTGCAGGGTGTCGAGGACCGCGTCGGCGTCCGCTTCGCGCAGCTCGCCCGCGATCAGCTCGAGGCCGGTCGCGTCAGGCACCCTGGCCCACCTGGTCCCCGAACACGTTGATCGCGTGGCCGGCGTTCGTGTCGCCCTCCACCTCGGACTGCAGGACCTCCTCCGTCCCGCGGCCGCCGTAGCGGGTGCGCCAGTCCTGGTCGGGGTGGGAGAGGACCTTGTTGCGGAGCTTGAGGACCCCGTAGGCGAGCGCCTCGGGCCGCGGCGGGCAGCCCGGGATGTGCAGGTCGACCGGCATGAACTTGTCCGCGGGCACCAGGGCGTAGTTGTTGAAGACCCCCATCGAGCTCGAGCAGGCGCCCATGGCGATGGCCCACTTGGGCTCGAGCATCTGGTCGTAGATGCGCCGGATGACCGGCGCCATCTTGATCGAGATCCGCCCGGAGATGATCAGGAGGTCGGCCTGGCGCGGCGAGGCGCGGAACGCCTCGAAGCCGAAGCGGGCGATGTCGACGCGCGAGCCGACCATGGCCATCATCTCGATCGCGCAGCAGGCGAGGCCGAAGGTGGCCGGCATGAACGCGTTGCCGCGCGCCCAGTTCGCCGCCTTCTCGAGCGTGGTGGTCAGCACCCGCTCCTCGACGTACTGGTTGAGCTCCTCGTCATCGAGCTCCCCCCGCAGCATCGCCTGCGCCGAGAGCTGGCGCGAGCGGAAGTCGCTCGGAGCGGACACCTTCTCGCGGCGGACTATTTCCATTCCAAGGCCCCCCGCCTCCATACGTAGATGAAGGCCACGAACAGCAGGACGACGAAGACGACGATCTCGATGAGCGCGAACCAGCCGAACGCCTTGAGCTGGATGGCGACGGGATAGAGGAAGATCACCTCGATGTCGAACAGGATGAAGAGCATCGCGATCAGGTAGAACGAGATGCCGAACCGGAAGCCCGCGGTGCCCTGCTTGACGTCGGAGGGCATGCCGCTCTCGTAGGGCTCCGCCTGGGCCGCGCGATGCTGCTTGGGCTTCGCGCCCAGCACCGAGTTGATGACCGCGAAGACGATGCCGATCGACGTGCCGAGACCGACGAACACGAGTGCTGGCAAGTAGCTGCGAATCACCCTGCTCGGCGTTATAGCACTAGCTTGTGCGCCTGTGTCACTTAGTGACGAACGGGGCTTGAGTTGACCGGAATCCACGTCGGGCTCGGCGTCCTGACGCTGACCACGAGCGCCGTCGCGGGCCTGTGGGGGGCGTGGCACTGGTACCGCGTCGAGCCCTCCGACGCCTTCTGGAAGCTGCTGCGCCTCTCCCAGCTCGTGGTGCTCCTCACGGCGCTCCAGGGCGGCGTGATGCTCCTCCTCGGCACCGACGTCGACGGGCTGCATCTCCTCTACGGGGCCCTGCCGCTGGCCGTCTCGGTGATCGCCGAACGGCTGCGGCTGCTCTCCGCCCAGACCGTGCTCGACACGCGCGGGCTCGCGGACGCCCAGGCCATGCGCGCCCTGCCCGCGGCCGAGCAGCGCTCGATCGTCCTCGCCATCGTCCGCCGCGAGATGGGGGTGATGACGGCGGCGGCGCTCGTGACGGTGGTCCTCGCCCTCCGCGCGGCCGGTTGGTTCTAGTGGCCTACCAAGGTGCGCGGTGGGGTCGCGCGGCCGGGGCGCGTGGCCGGCGAAGGTCAACGGCGCTGGGACGGAGGCAGGCTGGACCGGCGCGGGCGGGCGGTCCGTGCGTCCGTCAGACGGACCACGTCCGCGATCCGGCCACCTGGTCGGCCTGACGGACGCTCACCGTCCGTCAGGCGAACCACGTCCGCGATCCGGCCGCCTGGTCGGCCTGACGGACGGCCCCTCTCCGCGCGAGCGCCGATGCCGTCGGCCCGCCCTCCTCCACCCTCACCCGAGTGTCGTTGACCTCCGGTCCGCTTCAGCGCCGCGGCCCAACCGGGAGAACGCCCCCGCC
>CALMNS010000149.1 GCA_937871635.1 uncultured Solirubrobacter sp. | reverse complement strand
GCGCCCGCACGGCGTAGCCGTCCATCGCCGACCGGTCGAAGCCTGGGAGGTCGATCGGCGAGCGCAGCGGCTCGGCGGCGATCCGGCCGACCGCGTCGCGCAGCGGGCGGATCTCCGCCTCGAGCGGCCGGGCGTGCTCGGCGATCCGCCGCCACGCCTCGTCGAGGTCGATCACGCGAGCACCGGTGTTCCGGGCCGACCGACCCGTGCGGATGAACCGCGGGCCCTCACGCGAGCACCGGTGTTCCGGGCCGACCGACCCGTGCGGATGCGCTCCGGGCCCTCACGTGGCGTGGGCCTCACCGGCCCGGACGGCCAGGGCGTGGGGGAGGAGGGGGAGGAGCACGTCCATCGCGTCGCGCACCCCGCCGGGGGAGCCGGGTAGGTTCACGATCAGGCAATCGCCGCGCAGCCCGGCGACCGCCCGCGAGAGCCAGGCCTTCTCGAACCGCTCGGCGGTGCGGACGCGGACCGCCTCGGGCAGCCCCGGGACGTCGATCGGCGCCACCGCGCGGGTGGCCTCCGGGGTGACGTCGCGGCGCGCGAGGCCCGTGCCGCCCGTGGTCAGCACGAGCGCGCAGCCGGCCTCGTCGGCGAGCTCGATCAGCGCCGCCTCGATGGCGGGCCGCTCGTCCTCGACGAGGCGGCGCTCGGCCACCGAGAAGCCGCCCGCGTCCATCAGCGCCTCGACGAGGATCCCCGTCGTCTCGTCCTCGCGCTCCCCCCGGGTCCGGGTATCGGACACCACCAGGATCCCGACCCGGTGGCCCGTTCCGGCGTTAGCGCCCGTCCCCGTCATCACGGTGCGCCTCCGGCGGCGTCCGAGCCGGCCCGGTTCTTCCGGGGACGACCACTAGCCACCGATCTGGGACATCGAGCGGGCCGGCGGGACGAAGCCCGGCTCGTTGACGTGGTGCTTGAGCTCCTTGTGCCACACCGCGTCGCGGACGATCCGCTCGAGCTCGGCGTCGGAGGCCCCTTCGCGCAACGGCGCGCGCAGGTCGGTCTCGTTGACGGAGAACAGGCAGGTCCGCAGCTTGCCGTCGGAGGTCAGCCGGATGCGGTTGCAGTCGCCGCAGAACGGCTCGGTAACCGGCGAGATGAAGCCGATCTCGCCCTGCCCGTCGGCGAAGCGATAGCGCCGGGCGGTCCCCGACCGGGCGCGGCCGATCTCCTCGAGCGGGTGCACCGCGCCGATCAGCCGGCGGACCTCGGCGTTGGGCAGCACCTGGCTCTGATCCCAGTTGCGATCCCCGTCGAGCGGCATGAACTCGATGAAGCGCACCTCGTAGGGCTTGCGCCGCGCGAGCTCGGCGAACGCCACCACCTCGGCCTCGGTGAAGTTCTTCAGCGCGACGGCGTTGACCTTGATCGGGCGCAGCTCGGGGTGGCGCTCGGCCGCCTCGAGCCCGGCCAGCACGGCGCCGAGCGAGTCGCGCCGGGTCATGGCGAAGAACCGGTCCTGGGCGAGCGAGTCGAGCGACACGTTGACGCGCTTGAGCCCCGCGGCGACGAGCTGCTCGACCTGGCGCTCGAGCAGGTAGCCGTTCGTGGTCAGGGAGAGGTCGTGGACCTCGGGCAGGGCGCTGAGCCGGGCGACCAGTCGCCACAGCTCGCGGCGCACGAGCGGCTCGCCGCCCGTGAGGCGCACGTCGTGGACGCCCATCGCGGCCAGCAGCGCCACCACCCGCTCGATCTCCTCGTAGGTGAGCACCGCGGAGCGCTCGAGCCAGGGCAGGCCCTCGGCGGGCATGCAGTACTGGCAGCGGAAGTTGCAGCGATCCGTGACGGAGATCCGCACGTCGCCGATCGCCCGGCCGTGCCCGTCGATGAGCGGCTCAAGCACGCCAGTCCCCCGATCGTCCGCCCGTCTTCTCGAGCAGCCGGACCTGCTCGACGACGACGCCCTTCTCGATCCCCTTGACCATGTCGTAGACGGTCAGCGCGCCGACCGCACAGGCGGTGAGGGCCTCCATCTCGACGCCCGTGCGGTCCGTGGTGCGGGCCGTGGCGGTCACGGTGACCGTGCCGGCGGCGGCGTCGACGGCGACCTCCGGGTCGAGGGAGGAGAGCGCGAGGGAGTGGCAGAGCGGGATGAGCTCGTCGGTGCGCTTGGCGGCCTGGATGGCGGCGATGCGCGCCACGGCGACGACGTCCCCCTTCGGCGCATCGCCCGCGGCCACCCGGGCGGCCGTCTCGGGCGCCATGCGCACCAC
>CALMNS010000148.1 GCA_937871635.1 uncultured Solirubrobacter sp. | reverse complement strand
AACCTCAGGCGTGGACGGAGGACGGACGTCGGGGGTGGAGGGCGGCCGGACCTCGGGCGTGGCCGGGGGCCGGACCTCGGGCGTGGCCGGGGGCCGGACCTCGGGCGTGGAAGGGGGCCGAACTTCCGGCGTCGACGGGGGCCGGACCTCGGGCGTCGACGGGGGCCGGACCTCGGGTGTGGACGGCGGCCTCACCTCGGGCGCGGAAGGCGGCGTCACCTCGGGTACCGTGACGTCCGGGACCTGCGCCGAAGCCGTCGCCGGCAACCCACCTATCCCGAGGGCCAAAACGAATCCGACGAGGCGCCGATGTGCCACCTCATGCGTATACCGATCCGGCCGAACGGCGAAACCGGTTTCGAGTCCGTCGGGGCGTCCCCCACGCCCTGACCATCGCCCGCCACCGGGTCCTGGTCCTCCTGGTCTTGGTCGTGGCCGTCCTCACCGGACGACCCGGCGAGAGCTCGGCCATCTCCGGGAGCGCGGGAACCGGCGAGGCGGCGGTTGAGCAGCACCGCGAGCTCAGCGACGGACCCCCGCTCGGCGCCGGGCGGCCCGACCGCCGCAACTCCGCCGATCAGCCGTCGCGGCAGCTTCGTGCCGTCGCGTCAGCTTCTGAAGGGCTCCCGCTCACCGGATGGACGGCCGGACTCGGTCTGTCGCTGGGGTTCGCGCTCATGATCACGGAGTACGCAAGGAAGCGGAGACTCAGGGAGTCCGCACGCCGCCGCTGAGCGGGACGTCGAGCGGCGCGGCCGCCGCCTCCCGTCGCCACACCCGCGGGTCTTCGGACTCGAACCGTCGGAGGAGGCGGCTCACCACCGGATCGGCCGGATTGAACGTCCTCGCCACCCTCAGCTGGGGCCGAGGATCGCGGCCACCGGTCGCGAGGATCACCCCCGTCGCATAACGCAGGGTCCAGTCGTCGGGTTCTAGGCGGCGGGCCTCGGCGATGACTGACGCCGCCAGCGCCGAGCGTCCGGACCGCGCGTCGCAGTAGGCCAGGATCTCGAGCGCTTCAGACCGCTGGGAGAGGATGTCGAGCGAACCGAGCGCTGCGCGGATCGCCCGAGGACAATCGCCGCGGTTGAAGGCGCCGATGGCCTCGACCAGCCGCTGCTGGGAGAGGCCGACTCGGACCGGAGTCACGAGGAGAAGCAGGACGACCACGATCGCGAGCACTCGCCGGCTCCGGTCACCGCGGGTCGCCCGCGGTCGCGCTGGCCCGATTGCGCCGCTTGCCGCTCCGAGCAGCGCGAAAACCGGCAGGGTCACCACCGGCATCTCCCAATCCCAGTCGATGGAGGCGTGCAGGGTCCAGGCCAGCGCGATGGCGAAGATGAGCGACGAGGTCTCCCGGTCGCGGCTCCGACCGGCGAGGGCGGCCCGCAGCCCGACGCCGATGATGAGGGCGATCAGCACGCCGCCTACCACCCCGAGCTCGGAGAGGGTCTCGAGCACCAGGGAGTGTCCGTCCTGGGCCCGGAAGGGGTCCCGCCTCTCGCGCACCCAGGTACGAGCGAAGGTGCCCGCACCGGTGCCGTGGAGCGGCTCCGCCCCGAACGAGCCGAGCGCCACTCTCCACAGCTCGAGTCGACCGTTGGAATCGATGCTCGTCAGGCGATCGCGCGGCTCGCCTGGGCGTTCGCTGGGCGTCGGTTGGACCGCCTGGGAGGAAGGGCCCCCCGACCCGTCCTGGACGATCGCCAGGACCACGGCGAGCAGGAGGATCGGGCTCAGCAGGAGGAGCCGCCGGCTCCACGCTCGAAGCTTCCGGCCTGGGTGCCACCGTGGCAGCGACGGCTCCAGGGGAAGACCCCGCGTCACGACCAGGGCGGCGCCGAACGAGCTTGCGACAAGCGCGCTCAGCGCACCGACCCGGAACCCGCCAGGCGTCGGATCGAGTGCCGGCGAGCCGATCAGGTCAGGAGACAGGGAGGCCACCAGCAGGGTGAGGCCCACGGTCGGGATGCCGGCCGCCAGAGCGAGGAGCGTCCCCCGTGGACGCCCCAGGAGCAGCAGCGTCACGATCCCCACGGAGGTGGCCAGGATCGCGCCCCTCGAGAACGTGAGGTACAGCGTCAGCGCCAGCGCCGGAAGCGAGCCGGCCGCGGCCGCGCGGATCGGGATCGGCTCCCGGCGGTCGGCGGCCAGGCCGACGGCGAGCAGGCCACCAAGGCCGGCGAGGAGACCGACCGCGTTCCAGTAGCCCAGCGGATGGCTCAGTCGTTGCGGTACGAGGCTCGCCGGCGCCTCGAGGAGTGCCGGTGCGAGCCTGCTCAACAGACCGACGGCGCTGAGCGCCAGCAGCGCCGTCCACAGCAGCCGCAGCGCCCAGCGGGTCGCACGCGGCGTCCCGAGCGACAGGGCTCCGAGCGCGAAGCCGAATCCGTAGAGGAGCACCCGGTCGAACTCGATGAGCGTGCGCGCCGAAGTGCCGGACCAGCTGCTCGAGAGCAGCACCCAGGTCGCCAGCGCACCGAAGGCCGCCATGACAAGCCGGCCGGCCGCCCTCGGGGCGAGGGTCGCCCCGGAAGCGACGACGAGGACCAGAACCATGCCGAGGAAGACGGTCGCCGCCGCGGTCGCCCCCGCGAAGTACCCGCCGTCGGCGAGGCCGAGGGCCAGCGTCGTCGCGGCCAGGAGCCCCGCCGGCGCTGCCACCACCGATCCCTCTCTGGTGAGTCGGACCGGTGGCACGACGCGGGTTCGGGTGAGGCTGGGCTTCCTAGACGTTCCGGCCCTCAGCGACGCGGGCCAGCTCGTCGAGGTGCTCGATGCGCTCCGCCATGCGCGGAGTGGGCGGCAGGTTCACGGCGTCGAGGATCTGCCGCCAGCGGTACACCCAGTCGTGGCGGCGAAGCGAGTTGACGACATTCGCGTCTCGAGCTGCGGCCAGGCGCTCAGGCTGGGCGTCGAGGTCGGCGATGATCCCACGGAAGTCGTGCGCCTCGTACGGGATGTCGATGACGGCGTCGGGCCAATCGAAGTACTCGTCGAACTGCGGGATCCTCGGTGCGCTGCCCAACAGGACGGCGCCCCCGGCTGCGCTCTCGAAGTAGCGGGGAGCGAGGACGTCCTCCCCTCGGGCCCAATCCAGCGCGTCGGCGTTCCGGTAGGCGAAGCAGTACCGGCTGCGCTGGAGGATCGAGTACATCTGCTCGCGATGGGGCCGGTGGTCCGGGAGCTGGACATCGACCACCGTGTCGTAGAGGTAGAACCGCCGCTCGGCCCGTGAGAGCTCGAGCGCCGCCTGGTGAGTGGCTTGGGAGCGCCTCCCGAACTGGAAGAAGTCGACGGTTCGCGGGGGCGGGTCGGGGAACGGCGAGGCACTTCGGGCATCGATGCCGGGCGCGAGGAAGCTGCACGGGACGCCGCTGATCTCGCTCACGACGTCAGCCTGCGCCGCGTTGAGCACGAACACGTGGTCGAAGCCGACCTGACCCAGAAGCTTGAGGTAGGGAGCGAGGAGCTCCACCTCGTGCCCCCACAGCTCGTTGAGGTAGCACACGGCCTTCTCGCAGCGTTCCCGCCATCCCTCCAGCCGCAGCATGTGCACGATGTCCGTCGGGAACATGAAGGCGGCGAAGAAGAGGGTGTGCTGCCCGGTGACCGGGGTCGGATTCATGGCCGGGTAGGTGAAGAGCTCAGGGCGTCGCGCATGGCGGGCCATGCTGTGCAGGACCCGCGTCGTGCGCGACTCCGGCAGGTGCCGGACCCAACGGGCCGCCTGACGTGCGCCCTCCTTGAACACGGACGGGGCGACGCCGGATGGCGCGAGCAGGCAGACATCGTCCACGGTGCCCACGACGTCCTCGAGCTCGTAGTTGCCGACCTGCCACCGCGGCGACTCCAGATTGCGCTCCGACAGCATGAGGACTCGCGAGTCCCGGTGGGTCACGCGTCCCCTACGCGTTCAGCAGCGCGGTCCGGAGTGTGTCGGCGACACGGGCCTGTTCGTCACGGGTGATGCCGGCGAAGATGGGCAGTGACAGGGCGCGCGAGGCGAGCGCCTCGGTTGCCGGGAGGCTGCCGGGCCCCGCGCCGAGCTCGGCCCAGGCCGGCTGGAGGTGCGCGGGCGTCGGATAGTGGATCCCCGTCTTCACGCCGGCGGCGTCGAGCTCCGCCCGGATCGAATCGCGAGCGTCGAGCTCGACCACGAAGAGGTGGTGGACCGGCTCGGCCCCGGCAGGGTCCAAGGGCGGCGCGACGAGGGGAAGGCCGGCGAGCAGCTCTCGGTAGCGGTCGGCCGCATCGCGGCGCTCGACGTTGTCGGCATCCATCCAGCGGAGCTTGAGGTGCAGGAGCGCGGCCTGCAGGTTGTCGAGCCGCTCGGTACCTCCTTCGCGGAGCAGGTGGAGGTTGGCGTCGCCGGGAGCGCTGCCGTGGTGACGCAGTGACCGCACGCCGGCGGCGATGTCCGGTCGCGACGTCGTGACCGCGCCGCCGTCGCCGAAGGCGCCGAGGGGCTTGGTCGGGTAGAACGAGAAGGCACCGGCGGCGCCGAACGAGCCCACCGGCTGATCGTCGAGCCGGGCCCCGTGCGCCTGGGCGCAGTCCTCGACCAGAGCCACACCGGCCTCGTCCGTCAGGCGCTGGATCGCTTGGACGTCGGCCGGCATGCCGTAGAGGTGGACGACCACGACCGCGCGCGTGCGCGGAGTCAGGGCGTCCCGGACCGCGTCGGGATCCAGGCAGCGGCGGATGGGGTCGATGTCGGCGAAGACGGGAGTGGCCCCGGTCCGCGCGATCGCCTCGACGGTGGCGATGAAGGTCATCGCCGGGGTGACGACCTCGTCACCGGGCCCCACCCCGAGGGCCCGCAGCGCCAACTCGATGGCCGAGGTGCCGCTCGAGGTACCGACGCAGTCCGCCGTGCCGCAGGCCTCGGCGAACGCGCCCTCGAACGCCGCGAGCTCACCGCCCAGGCTGAAGGCGCCGCGGGAGCCGATGTCCGCGACCAGTGCGAGTGCCTCGTCCTGCATGCGCGGCCACTGCCGAGTCAGATCGAACAGCGGCAGCGTGACGGAGGTGGACGGGGAGGTCATGGACGGGAGGGTCACAGGACCAGGAACGGCCGCGGTGACGCTCGACCTTACGACATCGCCGAGACCTCCTCGATCCGTCCATTCCCACCAGTTCGGCTCGGGCGCGCCGATGACGGGGCTGTGACGCCGACCCGCCTCCAGTGAGGCGGTCTGCGGACCGCGATCGCCAGCGGCGACCGCGCCGCTCGCGCTTCACGGCTCCTTGCCAGCGAACCGGGATCGACCATGAACAAGCTCCTCACCGCCATGGTGACCGTGGGCGCTGCCCTCGCGGTGGCGCCTGCCGCCTCGGCGGACTACACCAGCGACGTGGCGGCCACGGCCACGCTCGCCAGCTCCTGGCGCCTCGACGAGGCCAGCGGGACCCGGGCGTACGACGACAAGCGGGTCCGCACCGGCACCTACCTCAACGGCGCACGCCTCGGACAGCCGGCGCCGAACGGCTCGAGGCGCGGTACGTCGGTTCGCCTCGACGGCGTCAACGACAGCATCAACATCGGCGACGCCTACGACTTCGCCGGCACCCGAGCGTTCACGTTCGAGGGGTGGCTGCGTCCGTCGGCCGCCGGGTCGGCATCGAGCTGGCGGCGCGTCATCGCGAAGGAGACGGCAGCCCGCACCGGATACCTCCTCACCCTCGCGCCGGACTCGGCCGCGATCGCCCAGCGCCAGCGCCTGCACTTCGAGCGGCGCTCAAGCGCCGGGAGCGACGCGGTGGCCAGCACCACCGCACTCCAGCGCGACGCCTGGTACCACGTGGCGGTGACGTACGACGGCTCCCAGTTGAGCCTGTACCTCAACGGTCGGCTCGAGGGACGCTCCGGCTCACGGCGGCTGCTCGCAGACAGCACCGCCTCGTTGCGCTTCGGCGCCTCGTCGCAGAGCTACGGCAACTTCGGCGGAGGTCTCGACGACATGGCGATCTACTCGAGCGCCTTGAGTTCCGACACGGTCGCCCGCCACTATGCGTCGGGCATGCCGGCGCCCCGGCAGGTCCCCGCGCCGAGCCCGACGCCCGCGCCGAGCCCGACGCCCGCGCCGAGCCCCACGCC
>CALMNS010000147.1 GCA_937871635.1 uncultured Solirubrobacter sp. | reverse complement strand
GCCGAGGACGGCGACGACCCAGCGGACCCGGTCGCGCTCGCGCAGCCCGCGCACCAGCGGCGCCAGCGCGGCCGGCCCACCTCGGGGCGCCCACACGACCGCCACGTGCGCCGGGCCGTCGGGGACCAGGTCGACCTCATCGGCCAGCGCCCGCCGGACCCGTACCGCCTCCGCTTCGACGGAAGGAAGGAGGACGGTGGTGCGGACGACGACCATGCCACAGGCAACGTCCAGCGCACCGCATTTCTTGCACTTGCGCTAGGTGCGGCGTCCCCGCCCGTACAGGAGCCTGACCAGACCGCCGAGCGCCCGGGTCGTCGTCTTGCGGTACGGGAACATGTGGACGTCGCGCTTCGGGGCGAAGCGCGTCACCAGCAGGGACTGCTGACGCGTGTACTTGCGGATGCCCTGGGCGCCGTGGCGCACGCCCATCCCCGAGGTCTTCCAGCCGCCCATCGGGAGCTCGAGCGCCAGGTAGTTGAGCTGGGCGTCGTTGACGCAGACGGCGCCGGCCTCCACCCGCCGGGCGACGGACTCCGCCCGGGCGACGTCCTTGCCCCACACGGAGGCGGCGAGCCCGAACGGCGAGTCGTTGGCCAGGCGGATGGCCTCCTCGGTGTCCGTCACCCGCATGATCGGCAGCGTCGGCCCGAAGGTCTCCTCGGTCATCGCGCGCATCGTGTGGTCGACGTCGACGAGGACCGTCGGCTCGTAGTAGCGGCCCTGGCCCTCACCGCCGCGAGCGTGGCCGCCGACGAGCACCTTCGCGCCGTGCTCGCGCGCGTCGTCGACGTGGCCCGAGACGATGTCGAGCTGCGGCGCGAAGGTGACCGCGCCGACGTCGACGGCGCCCGGGCCCGTCGGGTTGCCCTGGCGCAGCTTGCGCGCCTTCTCCTGCACCTTGGCCACGAACTCGTCGTAGACCGGCGCCTCGACGTAGACGCGCTCGACCGAGATGCAGGTCTGCCCGCCGTTCTGCATCGAGTAGTACACCGCCGCGTTGGCGGCGCGCTCGAGGTCGGCGTCGGAGAGCACGATCATCGGGTCCTTGCCGCCCAGCTCGAGCGAGACGGGCGTCAGCGTCCGCGCGGCGCGCTCGGCGATCTTCTTGCCCGTACGGGTCGAGCCGGTGAACATGACCATGTCCACCTCGTCGACCAGCGCGGCGCCCGTCTCGCCGTAGCCCGGCGCGATCTGCAGGACGTCCTCGGGCAGGCCGCACTCGCGCATGCACTCGGCCATCAGCAGCGAGGTGAGCGGCGTGACCTCCGACGGCTTGAGCACGACGGCGTTGCCGGCCGCCAGGGCCGGGATGGCGTCCCCGAAGGAGTTGACCAGCGGGTAGTTCCACGGCCCGATGATCCCGATGACGCCGAGCGGGCGGTAGGAGACGCTCAGGCGCCGGCCGGCCACGAAGACGTTGGAGGAGCGGACCTTCTCGTCGGCGAGGTACTTCGGCGCGTGGCCGGCCCAGAACCCGAAGGCGTTGGCGGCGTAGGCCACCTCGATGACATGGGCGTCCTCGTGCGTCTTGCCCGTCTCGGAGACGATCGTCTCGACGATCCGCGACGCGTGGTCGACCACCCACTTCTGGGCGCGCTTGAGGACGCGCCCGCGGCCCTGGAAGCCCAGCGCCTCCCACCCGGGCTGCGCGGCGCGCGCGCGGGCGACCATGGCGGGGATGGCGTCCGGGCCGATCGTGTCGATCGTGCGGACGGGCTGCCCGGTGGCCGGGTTCTCGACCCGGATCGTGCCCCGGTCCGGCACCGCGCCGGCCGGCGCGTCCTCGCTCGAGGCCATGTCCCCGCGAAGGGCGGCCTCCGTTCGCTCTGTGGTCGCCATGGGGGCTGAGACTAACGGCCGGGGAGCTTCGCCTCGGCCAGCGCAAGACGCGCGGCGGCGTGGCCCGGGACGCCGTGGACGGCGCCGCCGGGGAAGGTCGCGGCGCTGCCCAGGTAGAGCCCGCGCAGCGGCGTGCGGTAGGGCGCCAGCGAGGGAAGCGGACGGAACACGACCTGGTCGAGCGTGTAGGAGCCGGCCCCGACGTCCCCGCCCACGAGATTCGCGTTGCGCCGCTCGAGGTCGGCCGGCCCCATCACGTGCCGCGCGAGGATGGTGTCGCGGAAGCCGGGGGCGAAGGTCTCGATGCGCGCCTCCATCCGCTCGACGTGCCGGTCGGTCTCGTTCGCCCAGTCCGCCTCGTGCGGGCCGTGGGTGTACGCCCACGCGGTGTGCTGCCCGGCGGGGGCGCGGGTCGGGTCCGCGACGGTCTGCTGGCCCGTGAGCATGAACGGGGGGTCGGCGAGCGCGTGGTCGCCGGTGATCGCCGTGGCCCGCAGGATGTCGCGGTCCAGGCCGCCGACGTGGACCGTGCCGGCCCGCCGCGCGACGGGAGCGCTCCACGGGATCGGCGCCGACAGCGCCCAGTCGACCTTCATGGTCGCCGCCCCGTGGCGGTAGCGGCGCAGGGCGGCGCGGTACCGGCTGTCGAAGCCGTGGCCGGCCATCCGCAACAGCGCCCCGGGCGTCGTGTCGGCCACCACCAGCGAGCCCGACACGCGCTCCCCGTCGGCGGTCTCGACGCCGACCACCCGCCCGCGCTCGACGACCACCCGGGTGACCTCCGCGGAGGTGCGGACGGTCCCGCCGAGCTCGGCGAGGTAGCCCGCCAGGGCGCCGGCGAGGCGCCCGGAGCCGCCCTCGGGGCTCGGCCAGCCGACGGCGTGGCCCAGGAGCTGGAGGTAGGCGGCGGCGATGCCCGAGCCCGCGCCGGTGGGCGGCACGTCGCCGTGCATGGCCGAGCTGTAGAGCCACGCCTTGGCCCCCGGCCCCTCGAAGAGCTCGTCGGCGAGGGACATGGCCGGCGTCAACAGCAGGCGGGCGAACTCGAGCGCCCCCTGCACCCCGAAGGCCCGCACGAGCTTGGCCGGCCCGCGGACGGGCGGGAAGCCGGACAGGAGGGTGCTGCGCAGCGCGTCGAAGTGGTCGAGATAGGGCTGGGCGAAGCCCTCCCAGCGGCTGCCGTCCCCGGGGTGCAGGGCGTCGAGCGAGTCGACCGTCCGGTCCAGCGAGCGGTGCAGCGCGGCGGCCCGGTCCTCGCCCAGGACGTGGGCGACGCAGACCTCGGGGTGGATCCACGTGAGGCCGTGGCGCTCGAGCGGCATGCGGGCGAAGACGGGCGAGGCGGCGCCCGCCGGGTAGACGGCGGAGAAGACGTCGTGCTCGAAGCCCGGCAGCGTCAGCTCCTCGGAGAGGACGCCCCCGCCCAGCCGGGGCGCCGCCTCGAGCACGGTGACGTCGCGCCCGCCCTCGGCCAGGGTGATGGCGGCCGACAGCCCGTTGGGGCCCGAGCCGACGACGATCGCGCGGCGATCGGACATCAGCGCACCGCCAGCGCGATCTGGTGGAGCATGGACTTGCGCGGGTCGTCGGAGTCCCCCCAGAAGGCGTGCTGGGCCGCACGCCCGGCGAGGTCGTAGACCTGCTGCAGGTGCCACGGCATCGGGTCCCAGGTCCCGGCCGCGCGGACCTTGGCCTGCCCGTCCTCCTCGTAGAGCACGAGCCGGTTGTTGCCGCGCCCCATGAAGTGGCCCTCGTGCGTGGTGAGGTCGAAGCCGACGAGCGGCGTGGCACCGTCGGGGATCGCCGGCGGCTCGTCGCGGCCGTAGCGCGCGAGGCCGTCGTTGAGCTCGGCCGCGTAGGCGGCCAGCTCGTCCGGGGTCTCGCCCGTGACCAGCCGGGTGATCGTCACGTAGCCGCGCGTGAAGACGGGCATCCGGGCCTCCACCCCGGCGGCGACCTCGACCTCGAAGGTCTGGCCGGCCAGGCCGCCCGCGCGCACGGGCGTGAAGCGGCCGATCTCCGTGGCGTAGTCCGGCCAGCGCTCGACGGCGGTCAGGGCCGCGATCACGCGCCCCGCGTCGGGCACGTCGACGGGCGGGTAGGTGTGCCAGGTCTGCTCGCGGCCCGGAGCCACGCCGGGCGTCGGCGCACCGAGCCGGGCGTTCGCGAGGCGCACCTGCGGGTCGTAGGCGGCGCGCTCGGCCTCCGTCTCGAAGACGATCCCCCACCCGGTGCGCGCCCGATCGGCGCAGGCGGCGGAGAACCAGGGCCCGAGCAGGCTGTCGGCGCCCGCGAGGAGCTGGGCGCGGTCCAGGGTGCCGCGAGCGGAGTGTGCGCCGTCGAGGAAGCGGTCCTTGCCGAAGGCGCGGTGGAAGGCGAGGACGTCGGGCCCGCGCAGCCGCCGGTGGCCGCCGCGGTGCCAGCGGGTGGTGACGACCGCGAGGGCCAGGCGCAGGTCGTCGAGCTCGCGCAGCTCGGGCCGGCGGCGGTAGTAGGCGGCGTTGAGGAAGTCCGTGATCCAGCCGGCGGCGTCGGGCGCCGCCACCGAGGAGCCGCTCATCCGGGCGAAGCGCACGGGAGCCGAGCGCCACAGGCGGCCGCCCGCGAGGCCGAGGGCGGAGCTGCCGAGGAGCGCGGCGGCGGTGCGAGCGGGCGCGACGGGCATGCCCTTCCCTTACCCGCTCAGCTCGCCGGCGTGACGGGACCCGACGCGCAGCCGCCCGCGGTCACGGCTTCACGCGACCTGCACGGTCTCGATCCCCGCCGGCTCCTCCGGGCGATCCCGGCGGTCGGTCGGCAGGGCCTCGATGGCGTCCACGACCTCCATCCCGTCGCGGACCTCGCCGAAGACGGTGTGCTTGCCGTCGAGCCACGGTGCGGCGTCCGTGGTGACGATGAAGAACTGCGAGCCGTTCGTGTTCGGGCCGGCGTTGGCCATCGCCAGCGCGCCGCGGACGATCTTGTGGTCGTTGATCTCGTCCTCGAACGTGTAGCCCGGCCCGCCGGTCCCCGTGCCCTGGGGACAGCCGCCCTGGACCATGAAGTCCTTGATGACCCGGTGGAAGGCGAGGCCGTCGTAGAAGCCGTCCTTGGCCAGCTTGGTGAAGTTCTCCACGGTCTTCGGCGCGTCCTCGTCGAAGAGCTCGAGGACGATCGGGCCGTGCGTGGTGGTCATGGTCGCCTGGGACATGGGTCGAACCTAGCGAGTGGCCCGCACGCGAGCGCGGGTGGCGCCCCAGGCGCCACCCGCTTCCCCGCTCCATCCGCCGCCGGCTGCTCGCCGGCTACGGCTGGTCGATGCAGTTGACCACGATGCTGAAGTTGTCCGCGGCCGCGTTCTTGTGGATCCTCGCCGACCAGGACTCGAGGGCCCCGGGCGTCGGGAAGCTCTCGACCATGTCCGACGTGGGGTTGACGTTGGCCGGTCCGCCGGAGAGCAGGACGTCGCCGGGGTCGCACGCCTGGTTGAGGACGAAGGTGCCGTCCCCGAGTGCGGTGCCCGCCTCGACCGCCGACTCGCGACGGTAGACCGTCGAGCCGAGGAAGCTCGCCGGCAGCCGTCCGCCCAGCCGGGTCGCCTCGGGCACCGAGCCCAGCGTCGCCTCGGCGATGTCCGTCCCCGTCAGCGCGTCGTCGAGGACGGTGGCGCTCGTCACCTTGCCGGCGCCGATGGTCGGGTCGGGGTACGTGCCGGTCAGGCTGCCGCCGGCCGGGCCGGCCGGAGCGGCGCTGCCGGCGGTCCTCGCCGTGTCGGCGGTCTTGGCCGTGTCGGCGGCCTTGGCCGTGTCGGCGGCCTTGGCGGTGTCGGCCGTCCTCGCGGCGGCCGCCCGCCGGACCTGGCCGAGCCTCGCCTCGTTGACGTCGGCGCCCGTCAGCGTGTTGTTGCGCACGTCGCGGCCGCGGACGTCGGAGTCCTTGATCTCGCGGCTGTCGATCGATCCGGTGGCGACGCCGTAGGAGACGCCCCCCATCGAGACGAACAGCGCGGTGCACGCCACGGCCAGCGCCGGGGACGGTCTGCGGAGCTTCATTTCGTACCTCCTGTTGGGTGGGTGGGACATCTCAGAGCTCAGCCGCGGCGGCCGGTGACGACCAGGTACTCGCTCGGGACGGAGAGGCCGCCGGCGCCGCCCTGGTCGAGGCCGTCGGCGAGCGCGACGAGCTCCTCGCGCAGCGCCTCCCAGCGCCCCTGCGGGTCGAGCGCCTCGCGGGCCTTGAGCAGCGGCCCGTAGCTCGTCGCCATGAAGTCGACGAAGCTCGAGGCGGAGTCGTGCCGGAAGTCCGTCGTCCGGCGCTCGAAGTCGAGCGCGACGCCGGTGCCGGAGAACAGCTCGCGGACGTGCGCCTCGTCGCCCCACCGCGGCGGCGGCGAGGCGAAGCTCGGCGGCGCCGGCAGGTACGGCGACATCGTCTTGAAGAAGCGGCCGATGAAGCCCTCCGGCGTCCAGTTGCACAGGACGATGAGCCCGCCGGGCCGGCAGACCCGCGCGAGCTCGGCGGCGGCGGCCTCGTGCCGCGGGGCGAACTGCACCCCGACGACGGAGAGGACGCGGTCGAAGCGGCCGTCAGCGAACGGGAGCCGCTCGGCGTCGCCCTCGACGAGCTCGAGCTCCACGCCGGCCGCGTCCGCCCGGCGCCGGGCCTCGTGCAGCAGCTCCGGCGTGAGGTCGAGGCCGGTCACCTGGGCTCCCGTCCGCGCGGCGGGGAGCGTCGCGTTGCCCGAGCCGCAGGCGACGTCGAGCACCGACCGTCCCGGACCGAGGTCGGCGGCGCGCACCGCCGTCTCCGCGAGCTCGGTGACCAGGCGATCGGCCACCGCCGGGTAGTCGCCCGAGGCCCAGGTCACGCGGTGCTTCTCCTTCAGGCTGTCCATGAGTGTGGTTTCG
>CALMNS010000146.1 GCA_937871635.1 uncultured Solirubrobacter sp. | reverse complement strand
GCGAGTGCCACCGCGGCCTTGATTGCGAGGATGCCCGCCAGGGCCGCCGGCGCGTCCAGCCCCTGGCCGTGGTGGGGCATCCCCTCATGCTCGGCTCCGCCCGGCCGCGCGCCGTCGCCTCGGCCTCGCGCACGAGCCGCTCGGCGCTCGCGTAGGCGGCGTCCACCTGCTCGCGCATCTCCAGGAAGGCGTCGCCCGGCTCAGGCATGGGCGAAGCGCACCTCGAGCGCCCCGTCCGCGAAGGCCGCCGACGCCGGGCTGAAGCCCGCCAGCGCGCTGGGCAGCTGGATCGTCCGCCGCTGGCCGTCCACGCCGACGACGAGCTCGAGCCCGATCTTCTTGAGCGAGATGTCCCCCTTGCGGGCGAACGGCAGCTCGAGTCGCAGCCGCGCCCCCCGGCCGTCGTCGTCGAGCGACACGGCCTGGGTCACCTGCCGGTGGAGCACCGCCGCGGGATCGAGGCCGCGGGGAGCGAAGATCGCGTCGCCCAGCCGGTCGAGCATCGCCGGCCCGAGGACCTCCTCGGCGAAGTACGGGGCGCGGAGCACCGGGACGGGCGCGAACCCCGACTCGACGAGCGCGAGCTGCTCGCGCTGGACCTCGCGCCAGGCGCCGAAGTAGGTGCCCTCGACCTCCTCCGGGAACACCCGGTTGACCACCACCGCGTCGGTCAGGTAGCCGTACAGGTTCAGGTAGGTGAAGGTCCGCATCGCCTCGGTGACCACCATCCGGTCCGGGTTCATGACGAGCCGGACGGAGACCGACGTGCCGTCGCGCAGGAGCTCGTCCATGGCCACCAGGTTGGTGATGAGGCGCTGCACCTCGGCGAAGACGCGCTCGTCGGGCAGCGCGACGTCGAGGAAGGTGCGCGCGAGCGGGCGGGCCGCGGCCAGGAGCTGGTGCTCGCGCCCGAAGACCTTGTCGAGCCACCAGCGCGCGACGTCGGGGAAGGAGAGGAGCCGCAGCGTCTCGCCGGTGGGGGCGCAGTCGACGATGATCACGTCCCACTCGCCGGCCTCGCGGTGGCGCTTGAGCTCGAGGAGCGAGAACAGCTCGTCCGTGCCCGGCGGCACGGTCAGCTCCTCGGCGGCGATCCGCTCCACGCCGCGCTCGACGAGCAGCTCGCCCAGCCAGGCCTGCACCGCGGACCAGTTGCGCTCGAGCTCCTCGCCGGCGTCGACCTGCTGGGCCCAGAGGTGCGCCGTCCCCGCCACCGGGGCGGGGCGGGAGCCGACCACGACGTCCGGGCCGAGGACGTCGGCGAGCGAGTGCGCGGGGTCCGTGGAGAGGACGATCGTCCGCCGGCCGGCCGCGGCGCAGCGCCGCGCGGTGGCGGCGGCCACCGAGGTCTTGCCGACGCCGCCCTTGCCGGTGTAGAGGATGGTGCGCGTCAGGCGGCGGATCTTACGAGCACCGTGCCCGCCGTCCGGCCAACGTTGCCGGCCAGGTCCACCGCGGTGATGCTCACCGCGTACTCACCGGCCCGGCGCGGGACGCGCCACTCGACGAAGCGCCGTCCGCGGCCGGCGGTGAAGGCGGGCCGGGAGAGGACGAGCCGGCCGCCCTGCCGGACCTCGACGCCGACGCGGGCGATCTTCGAGAGGCGGAAGCGCAGCCGGCCCGTGCGCCCGCCGCGCAGCGTCGCGGGGGTCAGCGTGACCACCGGCGCGATGCGCTCGTAGGCCCGGAAGTGGTCGCGCACCGTGCAGTAGACCGGGATGGAGGACCGCGCGCACAACCCGGAGAGGAAGTCGCGCACCAGCCGGTGGTAGCCCAGGTCGGACTCGCGCTTGCTCGACCCGCGCGAGTACAGCGACCACGCGCCCGTGTCGAACGCCGGCGCCTCGCGCCGCGCCAGCCGCTCTCCCGCCTCGTAGAGCGCGCGCGCCCGCGGGTCCTGGGCCAGCTCGGCGTAGTCGTGGAGCCCGATGACGGCCTGCAGGAAGCCGTTGAGCACCCGCAGCTCGGGGGCGAAGGAGTAGATGAGGTAGTGGGCCCCGTCCCCGTCGGCGACCCGCACGCCGACGGGCGGGGGCAGCTCGAAGAGGGTGAGGGCGCGCTGGGCGATCGGGAGGACCTCGGCCTCGCGCCCGAGCCGCGTCGCGGCCCGCGCGAGCGCCTGCACCGCCGTGCCCTGGGCGAGGCCCGAGACCCAGGGCGGGGCGCCGCCGTTGAAGGTGAACGTGTACTCCCAGGCCAGCGCGCCGCCGCCGCGCTCGGCGGGCATCCGCAGGAGCTCGTCGAGGAGCGCCCCGAGGCGGCGGTTGTAGCGCCTGCCCTGCCAGAGCCCGTTGAGCTTGCCGAAGCTCGCGAGCACCTGGAGCTGGAGGCCCTGGCCCGGGTAGTACTGCCAGACGAGCTCCGAGCCGGCGAACGACACCCGCCGGCCGGGGGCGGGGAGCGGCGCCGTCGTCCACCACGCGCGGTTGCGCTCGAGGGTCTCGAAGAGCTGGAACTGGCGCGAGGGGATGAGCTGGCCCGTGGCGGCGATGGTGTCCGCGGTGCGCAGGACGGCGGAGAGCTCGACCCGGCGGGTGCCGGTCAGGCGCCGCTCGGCGGCGCGCGCCTCGTCGTAGACCCGGCGCCGGGCGTCGTGGTCGGCCGGGGTGATCTCGCCGGCCGCGAGCTGGCGGG
>CALMNS010000145.1 GCA_937871635.1 uncultured Solirubrobacter sp. | reverse complement strand
GTGCAGCGCGGCGCCGGCGCTGCCGAGCAGCTCGCCGCAGCGCGCCAGCTCGAGCAGGTAGTAGGTGTCGCGGCCGTCGGCGAGGCTGCGACGCGCCGAGACCACTCCGCCGTCGCGCAGCTGGCGCAGGTGGTAGGAGACCAGGCTCTGAGGCTGCCCGGCCAGCTCGCACAGCTCGCCGACACGCCGATCGCTGCGCGCCAGCTCGCTCAGCAGCCGCCAGCGCAGCGGGTGGCCGGCGAGCCGCAGGAACCGCGGAGGGGAGGGCGCGTCGGCTCGGGTCGTGACGACCACGGCCCGGACAGTACATCAAGCTAGTTTGATACGTCAAGGAAGGGCGGGTGCCGAGGCTCACGGAACGTCCTCGAGGCCGTGTCGATTTCCGTCGGGCTCGCTCGACGTACGAGGTAGAAGTCGAAGCGACCCCTACCGAGGAGGACGGCAAGATGCGCGTCATGGTGATGATCAAGGCGAACGAGCAGTCCGAGCGCGGCGAGATGCCGAGTGAGAAGCTGCTCTCGGATATGACCACCTACAACGAGGAGCTCGTGAAGGCGGGGGTCATGCTCGCCGGCGAGGGTCTGCACCCGTCCGCGAAGGGCGTGCGGGTGGCGTTCACCGGCAACGAGCGCAAGGTCATCGACGGCCCGTTCGCCGAGACGAAGGAGCTGCTGGCCGGCTACTGGGTCTGGGAGGTCAAGTCGCTCGACGAGGCGGTCGAGTGGGTCAAGCGGATGCCGGCGCCCGACGACGGCGCCGACACGGCGATCGTCGAGATCCGCCCCGTGTTCGAGGACGACGACTTCGGCGACGAGCTCACGCCGGAGCTGCGCGAGCGGGAGGCCGCCCTGCGCGCCCAGACCGAAGCGAGATAGCCGGGTGGCGGCCGCCGACGTCACGCGCACGATCGACGCCGTCTGGCGGATCGAGTCCACCCGGCTCGTCGCGGGCCTCGCCCGCTTCGTGCGCGACGTCGGCCTCGCCGAGGACCTCGCGCAGGAGGCGCTCGTGGCGGCGCTCGAGCAGTGGCCCGAGGCGGGCGTCCCGGACAACCCGGGCGCCTGGCTCATGGCCACCGCCAAGCACCGCGCGATCGACCGCCTGCGGCGCGCCGACGTGCATCGGCGAAAGACCGAGGAGCTGGGGCGCGACCTCGAGCGGCGCGGCGAGGCGGATCTGCCCGACCTCGCCGCCGAGGCCGCCGACCCGTTCGACGATGACGTCCTGCGCCTCATCTTCACCGCGTGCCATCCGGTGCTCTCGCTGGAGGCGCGCGTGGCGCTCACGTTGCGGCTGCTCGCGGGGCTGACGACCCGGGAGATCGCCCGCGCGTACCTGGTGCCGGAGGCCACCGTGCAGCAGCGCATCGTGCGCGCGAGGCGCACGCTCGCCGCCGCCCGCGTCCCGATCGAGGTACCCGAGCACGGCGAGCTGCCCGAGCGGCTCGCCTCGGTGCTGGAGGCGATCTACCTGATCTTCAACGAGGGCTACGCCGCCACCGCCGGCGACGAGTGGCTGCGCCCCGAGCTCCTCCAGGAGGGGCTCCGGCTCGGTCGCATGCTCGCGCCGCTGCTGCCGCGGGAGCCGGAGGTGCACGGGTTGTCCGCGCTGATGGAGCTGCAGGCGTCGCGCGCCCGCGCGCGGGTCGGTCCGGACGGTGAGCCGATCCTCCTGCTCGACCAGGACCGCTCGCGCTGGGACTGGATGCTCGTCGGCCGCGGGCTCGTCGCGCTCGAGCGCGCGTACGCGACGGGCGGGGCGGTGGGCACGTACACGCTGCAGGCCGCGATCGCCGCCTGCCACGCGCGCGCCCGGACGGCCGAGGAAACCGACTGGGTGAGCATCGTCGCCCTCTACGACGGCCTCGCCCAGGTCGCGCCGTCGCCGGTGGTGGAGCTCAATCGCGCGGTCGCGGTCGGCATGGCGTACGGGCCCGCTCCCGCACTGCGGCTGGTCGACGACCTCGCCGACGAGCCGGCGCTGAGCGCCTACCACCTGCTCCCGACCGTGCGGGGCGACCTGCTCGAGAAGCTGGGCCGGCTCGCCGACGCGCGCGCCGAGTTCGGGCGCGCCCTCGCGCTGACGGAGAACGCCCGGGAGCGCTCCGTGGTGCTCAAGCGCATCGCGGGCTGCTCCGCGTAGCGACCCGATCAGATCCAGCCGTTGTCGCGGGCGATCCGGTAGGCCTCCGCGCGCGACTCGGCCCCCAGCTTCTGGGTGATGGCGCTGAGGTAGTTGCGGACCGTGCCGGGCGAGAGGAACACCGCCCGCGCGACCTCGCGGATCGACCGATCCTCACGCGCGACCTTCAGCACCTCGGCCTCGCGGGGAGTCAACGGGGACGGGGGCGCGGTGAGCGCGTCGGCGGCGAGGATCGGATCCACGTAGCGCTGACCTGCGTGGACGCGGCGCACGACGTCGGCGAGGGCCGTCCCGGGCGCGCCCTTGGCGAGGAAGCCGCGCGCACCGGAGGTCAGGGCTTGGCGCAGCACGTGCGGCCGGCCGTGACCGGTGAGGATCACGCCGGCGCAGGCCGGGAGCTGCCGCGCGAGCTCGGTGATGACGCCGATCCCGTCCACGGCCGGCATCTGGAGGTCGACGACGGCGACGTCGGGGCGGTGGAGCAGGGCGCGATCGATGGCCTGCCGGCCGTCGGCCGCGGTGGCCACGACCTCGAGGTCGGGTTCGCGCTCGAGCAGCCCGGCGAGCGCCTCCCGGATTAGCTCGTCGTCCTCGGCGAGGAGCACGCGGATCGTCATGACCCGGTGCCGCTCGACGTCAGCTCGACCTTCACCTCGAACCTGCCGTCGGCGATCGGGCCGGCCGTCAGACGGGCCCCCTCGGCCGCACAGCGGGCGGCGAGGGAGGCGAGGCCGGTCCCGGAGGGCGGGACGCCGGCCGCCACGCTTCCCGTGCCGTCGTTCACGATCGCCAGTGTGGGGCCCGGGCCGTTTCCGTGGAGGGCGATCGAGACCGTGCGTGCCTCGCTGTGTCGGAGGACGTTGGTCACCGCTTCGCGGACCACGGCCGCCAGCAGCTGGGACGCCGACGCCGGCACCAGGGTCGTGTCGACCTCGACCGTGGTCTCGATCCCGGCCGAGCGGAGGACCAGCTCGGCGGACGCGACCTGCGTCGCCAGGTCGGCGACCGTCTCGCCGTGGACCGCGCGCCGGGCGTCGGCGAGCGTGGCGGCCGCGATCGCCCGGATTTCCTCGCTCTCGGCCCGCGAGCGCCCCGGGTCGGTGCCCGCGAGGTCGGCGGCGAGCTCGGCCTTCAGCGCGATGATCCCGAGCTGGTGCCCGAGGACGTCGTGCAGCTCGCGGCTCGCGCGCAGGCGCTCCTGCGCGACCACGAGCCCCGCCTCGGCATCCCGTCCGGCCTCGGCCGCCCAGAGGAGGCCGAGCAGCCACACGAGCACCACCCCCGCGAGCCACGTCGCCACCCCGGTGCCGAGCGCGATCCCGAGGTTCGCCACCGCCGCGCGGTCGAAGACGACGGCCCCGATCACCGCCAGCGAGCTGAGGCCGGCGGCGACCAGGACGCCGGCCCGGGGAACGCCGAGGGCGCTCGCGCCGATGGCAAACCCCGCCACCCACGCCCACGGCTGCTCGCCCGGCTCGGCCCACACGAACGTGGGCACCCACAGCCCCAGGCACACCGCCACCAGGAGCCCGATCGACCTGAGGCGAGTACGCGGGGAGGGCGCAGGGGTGACCGCGGCGCGGAGCACCAGGGCGAGCGCCCCGGCGAAGAGCGCGAGGCCGACCCCGTAGGCCGCCCAGAGCGCCGCCGAGGGCGGCCGGGCGAGCCGCACCGGGAAGACCAGCGCCCAGCCGTTGGTGAAGAGCAGCGCGCCGAGCACGACCCCCCGAGGGCTGACCGGGAACCGGTGGGGGCGAAAGCGGCTCATCGCCCGCATTCTCCGCGCCGCCGCGCTCGGGCGACAGGTGACGACCGGCATGGCCGATACATGACAATCGCCTCTGGAGCTTGCTCGGTCGGCCGCGCAGCCTCGGGGCATGAGCGCCGTACCGCGCGGAACCTTCCCGCTCCACGATCGGCCGCAGGCACCCGGACCGTGGCGGCGGTTCCTGCCCTGGGAGGGACCCGCTACGCGGGCCGACCTGGCGCTGATGGGCGCGATCCTCGGTGTGGTCGCGCTCGGGATGGTGGTGCGGCCGCTCAAGCCGTTCCTGCTCGCGTCGCACCCGGCGGCCCTCGAGTTCCTCACCGGCGACCTGACGGCGATCGGCGCCGCCGCGGCGTTCGCCGGGGTCGGCGAGCTTCCCCTCTGGCTGGTCGTCGTCGCCGGAGCGGCCGGGATGGTGAAGTTCGACTGGCTCACCTGGTGGGCCGGACGGCAGTGGGGCGGCGGCATCATCCGCATGTTCACGACGAGCGAGCGCGCGCAGCGCGTCGCCGGCCGGGCCGCCGAGCTCAACCCCTGGGTCGTCCGCACGGCGGTCGTCCTCGCCGTCCTGCCGGGCGTGCCCAGCGCGGTGGTCTACGCCGCGGCGGCGTGGGCCGGCATGCGGCTCGCCCCCTTCCTCCTCCTCGACCTCGCCGGCGCCCTGCTGATGACCGCCCTGGTCGCCGGGCTCGGCTACTGGCTCGGTCAGCACGCGGTCGACGTCGTCCTGCTCGTCGATCGGTACGCGTCGGTGGTGAGCCTGACGACGATCGCCGGGGCGGCCGCCATCCCGCTGGTCAAGCGGCGCATCCGGCGCGACGCTGATCATGCCGCTGCCTCGGCTCCCGGCGAGGCTCGCGAGGCCGGCCACCGCCGAGGCTGAACGCAAGCGCGAAGCAACGCGCTGCTGCGCTCCGTGCTCGGCCGTCCGTTGGTGCCTGGGACGTCGTTCCTGCGTTACCTCTTCCAGGACCGGCGGATCCCTCAGGTCTCGCCCGGGCCACGAACTGGTCGTCAAGGTTGCGTCATGGCCGGCCGATCATGCAGGTCATGGCGCGTTCGGGCGACCACCAGCGTGAGCGCCCGGCATCGGGGCCTGCCGGGCGGAAGTCGCGCGGTGCTGCGACGCGCGGACATGTGCTCCAGCTCTGGCTGACCGCAGCGGCGATCGTGGTCCTTGCCGTGCTCGTGGCCGTCGCGGTCACCGCTCTGCGCCGCCAGGCGGATCACGCCCGGCAGGAGCAGCTCATCGTCGCCAATCTCAACGCCGACGCGCAACGCATCAGTCGCCTCGAGTGGCAGGCAACGGCCGAAGGGCGACTGAGCGCCCAGGTCGACGAGGAGTTCGCGTTGGTTCACCGGCGCATCGACCGCCTGCTCCGCGAGTTCAGCACTCAAAGCGAGTCAGAGGGACGCCGGCTGGACGTGCTCAGTCACCGCTACCTCGGGGCGGTCGAGAAGCAGCTCGCGCTGATCGACGCCGGCCGGGTGGCGGAAAGCGAGGAGTTCGACGAGCGCGAGGTCGATCCGAGCTTCGGTCGCCTGCAGGAGCAGCTTCAGCTGGTCGACGCCGGGGAGCGCGAGACCGCCCAGGAGGCAGCCGGTCGGACGGACGTCGGGGTGGTCGGAAGTCTGTTGCTGGCGGCGGCAGGCCTGATCGCGGCACTCTGGCGACTCGACAGGATTCGCGGCCGGGCGGCCAGGGAGAGACACCAAGAGCTCGAGGCCCAGGCGCTGCATGACACCCTGACCGGCCTGCCCAACCGTCGCATGGTGGTGGTCGACCTCGAACGAGAGCTGCTGCAGGCCGAGCCGGGCGACGGCTGCGTGCTCCTGCTGTGCGACCTCGACGGGTTCAAGGCCTACAACGACACCTTCGGGCACCTCGAAGGTGATCTGCTCCTGTGCCGAGTCGGCGACAAGCTCGCCCGGGTGGTGGCTCCGCACGGGACCGCGTACCGGCTCGGCGGTGACGAGTTCTGCGCGCTGATGCGCGTCGCCCCGGACGAGCTCGCGCGAGTTCTCGCGGCGTGCCACGCCGCGTTGGGTGAGAGCGGCAGCGGCTTCGCTGTCCGAGCGTCGATCGGTTCGGTGGCGCTGCCCGAAGAGGCGTCGGAGTCCTCGAACGCCTTGCGGCTCGCCGACCTGCGGATGTATGCCCAGAAGAACGGACGCGGATCCTCGGTCCGGCGGCAGCTCCGTGACCTCATCCTGCGGGTGCTTGCGGAGAAGGATCCGGCCCTCTGCCACCACGTTCACGACGTGGCGCGCCTCGCCGCCGGCGTCGGGCGGCGACTCGGCCGGAACGACGCTCAGGTCGCCGATCTGGTGCGTGCCGCCGAGTTGCACGACGTCGGCAAGGTCGCCATCCCGGACAGCATCCTGCTCAAGCGCGGACGACTCGATTCCCGCGAACAGCAGTACATGCGGCGACACACGCTGATCGGCGAAAGCATCCTCAGCTCGGCACCCGCGCTGGCCGGAGTGGGCCGGCTTGTGCGATCAAGCCATGAGCGCTTCGACGGCACGGGCTATCCCGACGGGCTGCGCGCCGAGGAGATCCCTCTCGCCAGCCGCATCATCTTCGTCTGCGACTCCTTTGCTGCGATGACCACCGAGCGTCCCTACCGCCGGGCGATGGGCGAGGCGGACGCGCTCACCGAGCTCAAGCGCTGCGCGGCTACGCAGTTCGATCCCACCGTGGTCGACGCCTTCGCGACCGAGTTCGCCGCGCTCAAGGCGGCGCGCGACCACGAGGTCCAAGAGCGGCACACGCCGCAGCTCGCTCCGACCCCGTACGGCATCTCCGGCCCGGCGCCGTCTCGCTGACCGATCGGCACGCGGGACGAGCGCTCGGTCTGCAAGGCTGCTCAGGTGGACCGGTTGGTGCGACTGAGCACGCAAGATGCTGGCGAGGTGCTGACGCTGCAGCGTGCCGCCTACGTCACCGAGGCACAGGCGCACGCCGACGTGAACCTGCCGCCCCTGACGCAGTCCCTCGCCGAGCTGATCGTCGAGCTGTCCGACCCGCAGGTCCTCGCCCTGGGCTGGCGCGACGCCGGCGATCGGCTGGTCGGTGCCGTCCGAGCCCGCACTGGCGCCCCTGACGCCCGAGTGGCAGAGATCGGCCGGCTGGCGGTGGCTCCGGATCGACAAGGGCAACGGCTGGGTTCGCGCCTGCTGACCACCGTCGAGGACCAGCTCCCAGGCAGCGTCACCGAACTGCGGCTGTTCACCGGCGAACACAGCGACGCCAACCTACGGCTCTACCGCCGGCTCGGCTACTCCGAGAGCGGCCGTACCGACACACCGGCGGGCTACCACCTCGTGCACCTGCGCAAGATCCGCACCCTCACCGGGTGACGCTCGACCGGCGGGACCCGTGTCGTGCCGGCCGACGACGTGCCGTAGCCGATCGGCGCTCGGGCGCTCGGCGCTCGGGGACGGTGGTGCGTTCTCGGCGCGTGGCCTAAGCGGCCCGCCTGAGCGCGCTCGAGCGGTCAGGTCTCAGCGCACCCAGCGGAAGAACTCGATGAGGTTGCCGTCAGCGTCGACGGTCGCGAACTCTCGTGCAGACGTAGAGACGGGCGTCGTCGCGCTGCAGAACCGCGAAGCCGTCCTCGACGTTGAGCGCGATGAATCCCTTCGCTCTAAGCGCAGACGTCAGAACGGCGCTCCAGGCAGCTTGACGTCGCCCCCGGGCCAGGTGGCCCCGGCCTGCAAGGGCCGCCACATCGCGGGCGTCAGCGCGCGCCGCTTGCCAGAGGAGTGGGCCGGGAAGACCGGGGCCGCGATCGCGCGGAACCGGAAGCGCGCGTACAGCGCCACGTTCGCCTCCGAGCAGAACAGCATCGCGAGTTCCGGCCCGAGCGTCTCGGCGCGCTCGAGCGCGGACCACTAGACCACGATCCACGTCTGCATGATGCCGCTTCAGCTAAGTGCGTCGAAGGCCTCATCGACGAGGTCGTCGAGTCCCGGGCGTCCTTCATCTGCGACCCAGTGTTCGAGGGCGGCCATCAAGCATTCCATCGCCGCCGCAACCCGCGCGTGGAGCATCAAGGACGACGAACGCTGAGCTTCCGAGCGCTCGGTCAGGCTCTGCACCAGCCGCGGTCGCCACCCGGCCTGCTTCTCGCGCAGGCGGGCGCACAGCGCCGGCGTCTGCCCCACCAGGCGGAGCAGGGCAAGCCCTTCGGAGGCGGGCTCACGCGTGAGGCGCGCGATGACCGGATCGAGGGCTCGCCTCAGCGCCGCCCAGTCCTCCTCGCCAGCCGGGCGGGCACGGAGGGCGTCGACCATCCCGTCGCCCAGCGGGTCGAAGGTGAACAGGACCACCTCCTCCTTGCTGCCGAAGTACCGCAGGAACGTGCTGCGCGACACCCCGGCGGCGGCGGCGAGGTCGTCCAGCGTGACCTTGTCGAACCCCTCGCGACAGAACTGTCCGAAGGCTCCGCGGGCCAACTCCTCACGGACGGCGCTGCGGCCGATGGCGCGGGTGCTCGTGCGGGCGACGTCCACGCCTCCATCCTAGGCGACGAGCGCTACTGAATTGCAGGGACGGTACCAATGGTCTACTATGACACTCAGTTCCAACTGAGATACCGAGTAGCCACCAGGTGAGGGCAGCGCGGCCGTCTCTCGCGCTGAACCGCCCCTGTCGCACGTCCGGACCGATCCCCCCATGGAGAACAACGTGACCCAGACTCTCGGAATCATCGGCAGCGGCCCGGTCGGTAGCGCCGTGGCCCGACTTGCCGTTTCAGCCGGATGGAACGTCATCCTCAGCAACTCCCGCGGTCCCGAGACCCTCGGCGATCTCGTGTCTGAGCTTGGGGAGCGTGCCCAGGCAGCCACCCCGGGCGAAGCCGCCGCCGGTGACCTCGTCGTCGCGGCCGTCCCCCTGATCGCCTACACCCGGCTCCCGCAGGCAGCCTTGGCGGGCAAGGTCGTCATCGACACCATGAACTACGCCCCCGATCGCGACGGCCGCATCGCGCAACTGGACGCCAGCGAGCTCACGTCCAGCGAGCTTGTCCAGCGCCACCTGAGCGGCGCCCGGGTGGTCAAGGCCTTCAACAACATCACGCCCAAGCACCTCGCCGCCCTGGCCCGCCCCTCGGGTGCCGCCGACCGCAGCGCCTTGCCCGTCGCCGGTGATGATGCCGCCGCGAAGGAGCAGACGGCAGCCCTGCTGAACGATCTCGGCTACGACTCCGTGGACCTCGGCGGTCTCGCGGAGAGCTGGCGCTTCAGCCCCAACACCCCGCTCTACGCGCTCGCCTACGCAGGCGAGGGGATGCCGTCGGGCGCCAGCATGCAGGAGCTGCTGGCGTGGTTCGCCCAGACGCCCGGAGGCCCGGTGCCCGCCCATCAGATCAAGCAACTGGCCGACGACACCGTGCGCGCATCCGCCGGGGTGTCGTTCGACGACTGACCCTGACGTCGACGTCCCTGATCATCGCTCACGCGTGAGGACCCCGCCGCGCGGCCGTCCCAGTTGACGATCGGCTTTCGGGAGGCGTGTGCTGACCAGTGGGCGCTCGTCAGCGTCCGCCGATCACCGCGATCGCGTCGACCTCAAGCAGGCAGCCCGGGTGCGCCAGGGTGTCCACTCCCAGCAGCGTGTCGACCGGCTTGTGATCACCGAACAGCCGTACTCGTGCCGCTTCAATGGCGGGCAGATGCTCCTCCCGCAGCGCCACCACGAAGATCCCGAGTCTCGCGACCTGCTCCGGGGCTGCGCCGGCTCCCGCAAGCGCTCGGCCCAGGTTGGAGAAGACCTGGCGGGCTTGGGCTGAGAAGTCGTCGCGTCCCACGACGTTGCCTTCCTCGTCCTCGGCAACCTGCCCGGCGACGAACACCAGCCTGCTTCCCGTAGCGATGACCACGTGAGTGTACGTCTCAGGCTTGGCCAAGCCTTCAGGATCGATGTTCTCCAGCGTCATGGCGTCCTCGTTCGGCTCGGTCGACGAGCTCGAGTGTTCTCGCGTGCGGACGATACGCCGACCCGCTGCGGGTTCGGCTGGTGAGGTCAGGCGCGCCGCCCGTCAGGCGGCCTGTTGCGCGCGGCGTACGAGCTCCTCGACCTCGGCGTCGAAGAGCAGCGCCGGATCCATCTCCATCGCGGCGAACGCACCCTCGATCTCGAGGGAGACCAACCCGTGCAGACGGGTCCAGGCGAGGACCCCGAGAAGAAGAGCAGCGGCCGGCCGCGCACTGTCGGCGGTTCGGCTCCGCGCCGAGCGCTCGAGCTGACGGGCCAGGCCACGGGACGCGCCGTCACCGGTCGCGGGCTCAGACGCCAGATCAGCGACGGTGCCGAGGATCGTCAGCATGTTGCGGTGGGCTGCGGGGATGGTTCCCTCGGGAGCGACCAGCCCAGATCCGTAGGTGGTGGAGAAGACCAGCCGGTAGCGATGGGGATGAGCGAGCGCCCACTCGCGGAAGGCGGTCGCGATGGCCCGCAGTCGTGCGGCGGGCGCGCGTCGACGCGCAGCTTCAGCGGCGGCCTCGAGGGCGTCGGCGAGCTCGTCGTACGAGTCGGCGCCCAGTGACGCCAGAAGCTCGTCGCGCGAGGCGAAGTAGCGGTACAAGCCCGGGCCCGACATGCCCATGGAAGGGGCGATGGTGTTCAGCGACAGCGCGCCAGGCCCACCCTCGGCGATCTGGACGAGCGTGAACGCCTTGAGCTCCGCGAGCGTCTGAGCGCGGAGGCGCTCGCGACGAGTCGGTGCAGGCGAACCGGACACACCCAAAGCATGGATGGTCACGCAAGCGCTAGGAGCACTAGCTAACTGAGAACGTCGATCCATCGCGAGCGCTTCCGGTCCGGTGGGTGGAGGCGCTGGATCGGTCTGCTCGACGGCCGGCGCGCTTCGCCGGCCGTCGAGGTGCAGGACCCATCGCGCTTCGCTCAAATCACGACCTTGACGCGGCCGTTCATGAGGAAGTGCAGGTCGCAGCTGTACTTGTAGTTGCCGGGCTTCGTGAACGTGTGCTTGTAGACGCCGTCCTGGATGTCGGGGGAACCCCAGCCTTCGCCCTTGATGTTGTGGGCGACGGGCTCGCCTTCGTCGCGGTGCTTGAAGCGCCAGGTGACGGTGGTGCCGGCCTTGACCTCGATGGAGGGGGCATCGAACGCCTCGGAGTCGACGGTGACGGCGGTGACGCCGCGGACGGGGGTGCCGTTGGCGGGGTCTGAGATGAGCTTGCTCAGTGGAGTGAGCGTGAAGGCGGCGATGGCCAGGAGTGCGATGGCGATCGTCGGGATGAGGAAGCGCTTACGGCGCATGGGTGCTGCTCCTTTCGGTGTGGGACGCCAGCGGACGGGAGTCCGAAGCGGTGCGGCGTGCCGTCACGTCGAGGACGGCCATCATGCCGCCGTCCTCGTGATCGGCGTTGTGGCAGTGGAAGACCGTCTGGCCGGTGAAGTCGGTGAACGGGATCGCGATCCGGACGCGCTGCCTTCCGCGAAGGTTCACGACGTCGCGCCAGGCGCGGTAGGGGTCGGGGCGTCCGTCGCGGTCGAGGACCTGGAACGGCCAGGTGTGCAGGTGGAACGAGTGGTCGGAGGTGTGCTCGTTGACGATCTCCCAGACCTCGGTGTCGCCGGAACGAGGGGTGGCTTCGACGCGCGGGCGATGGTGGTCGAAGACGTGACCGTTGATCGTGTACTCGCCCGTCTCGTTGACCGCGAGGACCACACGACGCACCGCGGTGCCGGGCGTCGCCCGGAGGGCGGGGACGGCGACGAGCGCCCCGGGCAGTGGTGTCGGCTTGGCCTGCGGATGGGCGACGATCTCGAGCAGCGCTTCGGGGTCGGTGCCCGTGGCGCCGCCGGCCCGGGCGTACGGCATCCGCCGCAGGGTGCGGCTCGAGCCGGGCTTGAGCTGCACGAGGACGTCGGCGCGCTCGCCGGGCGTGAGGAGCAGCTCGGAGAGCTCGACGGGCCGCTCGAGGAACCCCGCGTCGGTGGCGATGAGGTGCATCGTCTGCCCGTCCGCGAACGCCAGCCGGACGTACTCGGCGGTTCCCGCGTTGAGGAGACGCAGACGGACGGTGCCCTTCCGGGCGTTCATGCGCGGGGCGATGGCGCCGTTGACGAGCATCCGTCCATCGGCTCGCGTGGAGTTGCGCAGCACGAGGAGCCGTTCGTCCGCGGCGGTGAGCTCGGGGAGCTCGTCGACCGGACCCGTGACGACGAGTGGTCCGCTGAGCCCGCCCATGAGCTGCCGGGCGACCTGGCCGTGGAGGTGCGGGTGGTACCAGTAGGTCCCGGCCGTGCCGGCCCCGGCGGTCCATTCGTAGGTCGAGGACTCGCCCGGCTCGATGCGCGCGAAGGGGCGGTCCTGCGCCGGCGAGACGTGCAGCCCGTGCAGGTGCAGGTTCGTCGGCTCCGCCAGCCGGTTGTGGAAGGCGAGCTCGGTGCGTTCGCCCTCGGAGACACGCAGGACCGGTCCGGGGAAGCGTCCGTTGTAGAGGAGGATCCGGGCGCGTTCTCCCGCGACGGCCGTGGTTCCCGCTGCGGCCACGAGCGTCGCTCGAGCGACGCCTGGATCGGAGCGGTCGATCGGCAGGGCGGCGAGGCGGGGAAGCGGCTCGCCGCCGGCCGCGAAGGCCTCGCGATACGCGCCCGGGCCTCCGAAGCCGAGCAGGGCCGCGCCGACCGCCCCGGCGCCGAGCTGCAGCGCTTGGCGCCGGGTGACGGTCGGGGCGCTCATGCCGCCACCGGGACATCGACGTCGGTGTGGACGATCGGAGTCGTCGCGGTGCTCCGCGCCGGAGACCGGACGAGGAGGACCGCGAGGACGATCGCGATGCCGCCGATGCCGGCGCTGGCCAGAAGCCCCGTCTGAAGGCCGGCGGTGAGGGCTGCGTCGTTGCCGGCGGCGGTCGCGGTCGCCGACTCCGTGCGGGCGGTGGCGATCGCGGCGAGGACGGCGAGCCCGAGGGCGCCGCCGATCTGCTGCGAGGTGTTGATCAGGCCGCTCACGAGGCCCGCCTCACGCTCGGAGGCGCGGTCGACCGACGCGCCGGTGAGCGCGACGAACGCCATGCCGAGCCCGGCGCCGACCGGCAGCGAGGGTCCGAGGATGTCGGCCAGGAACGTCCCGTCCACCGGAAGCCGGGAGAACCAGACGAGCCCGACGGTGAACAGGCTGAGGCCGGCGACGAGGACCGGTCGGAATCCGACGCGGCTCATCAACGGCGAGGCGACGCCCGCTGCGACGACCAGCATCCCTGCCAGCGGAAGCTGCGTGAGACCGGCGGTCAGCGCCGAGTAGCTCAGCACCTCCTGCATGTAGATCGACAGGAAGAAGAAGAGTCCGAACATCGCCCCGCCCGCAGCGAGCATCGTCGCGTTCGCGCCGGCGATCATCGGCAGCCGGAAGACGCCGAAGGGGACCAGTGGGGCGGTCGCGCGCCGTTCGATGGCGACGAACGCACCGAGCAGGACGCCGGAGAGGCCGAGCAGCCCGAGGGTCTGCACCGATCCCCAGCCCGCGGAGTTGGCTTCGACGATCGCGAAGACGGCCGCCGACAGCCCGGCGGTCACGGCTGCGGCGCCCGGGAGGTCGAAGGACCGGTCGGTGGCGGTCACGCGGCTCTCGTCGATGAGCCTGAAGGCGAGCGCGCCGGTGATCAGGCCGATCGGGACGTTGACGAGCAGCACTGACTCCCAGCCGAGTGCGCTGGTGAGCACGCCTCCGAGCAGGACGCCGGCGATCCCGCCGGCCCCAGCGACGGCGCCCCAGACGGCGAGTGCCTGGTTGCGCTCGGTCCCGGACGGGAACAGGGTCGTGACGATCGACAGGGCAGCCGGCGCGAGCAGTGCGGCGCCCAGCCCTTGGATCGCGCGAGCGGCGACGAGCTGTCCTTCGGATTGCGAGAGCCCACCTGCGAAGGACGCCGCCGAGAAGAGCACGAGTCCACCGACGAAGATCCGGCGGCGGCCGAGCAGGTCGCCCATGCGTCCGCCCAGCAGTAGAAAACCGCCGAAGGTCAAGACGTACGCGTTGATGATCCAGGACAGGTTCTCGGCTGGAACACCGAGGTCGGCGCTGATCGAGGGCAGCGCGATGTTCATGATCGACGCGTCGAGGACGACGACGAACTGGGCGACCGCGAGCAGCGCGAGCGCGAGCCAGCGGCGCGGGTCGGCAGTCGGGGCCGCGCGGGGTGGGGAGCTGGGAGTCATGACGGGGTTCCTTCTCTGAGTCGTGGGGAGGGGTGCGCTACTGCCAGGCGGCGAGCATCAGGACGGTCATGAGGACGAGCAGGCCGGCGGTGACGCCCCAGCCAACGAGCTCGCGCCTGACCCGGGATGGGGTCGAAGCGGCTGCTTCGGGCGCGCCCGCGCGGTGAGAACCGGCGGCTGCGGTGCCGGGCGGTTGGACGCGACGGCGATTCAGGCGGCGAGGAAGGCGCTTCGGAACGGCGGTGCACGTGGTGGCGAGCACGCCGAGGCCGAGCAGGATGAGTGTGGCCGCGAGGCCCCAGGCCCGCCGCGCCGTGCCGGCGCGGCGGGACCCAGGACGACGATGGGATCGTCGGGTCATCGCTAGAAGTCCACGCTCAGCAGCACGAGGGCGCAGACGGCGATCAGCGAGACGGCGGTAAGCCACCAGGCGGGCTTGTTGTCGGTCATGGCGGATCGCACGCGATCAGTCCCAGGACCAGAACAGGGCAAGGGCGACCGACGCGAGCGGGATGAGCGCGACCCATCGGGTGGTGACGCGGGTGGCGAGGTTCTGCATGAGGAGTTGCTCCCTTCGGGCGACGCGCCGTTCCTGACGCTTCGCTCTGTCGTTGTGTTAGACACTGTAGCAAAGTGAGATAACAACGCAGGGCACCGGGGCTTTGCTCTCAGGGGGAGCTGTCAGGGGTGACCATCAGTCGAGTCCCGCTGAGTCGCCAGATTTCGTGCGGAGGCGCGTAGCGGGAGCGACCGGACCGAGCGGGACGTCCTCAGGACGACCTGCCCAGCAGCGAGCACGGCGCACCTGCCTCGAGGTCGCCGCTCGCCGCGCGAGCGCTCGTCAGCGCCGGCTTATGTCCGCGGCCGGGGCGGCAAGCCGTTCAGGTCGCGCTGACCGTGCCGCGGCTCTAGTTCTGGTAGCCGGCGACCCGCCGGCCCTTGCGGCAGGCGCCGCCCCCGGCGCCCGATCCGCACCGCCAGCCCGGGTACTTCTTCAGGGTCACGTACTCCGACGGTCCCGAGCCGTGGACGACTCGACCGCGTTCGGGACCCCAGAACGCCTTCTGCACGCGAGTGGCGGTGCGGCAACTGAGCCGCGGGCGGCGCGACGCGTACACGTAGATCCGGAACTCGTCCTTGAACGACCCGCACTTCTTCATCCCCGGCCAGTCGTAGGCGCCGTTCGGGCCCGCGGCCGCGGTCGGCCCGGCGAGTGCCGGCGCCGACCCGAGCGCCACGACCACGAAGGACAGCGGGATGAGCAGCCGCCGTGCCGGCACGGATGACGACATCCCGGTCACCGTATGGGATCGGGCGACGCGCCGCAAGCCGTGCGCTGAGGTGCACCGACGTGGTCGACCGTGTGCTCGGTCATCCCGTCCTCACCGCCCGCCCGCGGGGGGCTCCGGCGGGGACGCACAGGGGGCCGCCGGTCACCGGATCCTCGACGACGCGGACGGCGGCGTCGAAGACCGCTCGGACGAACGCCTCCGTCACGACGTCGTCGGGCGGGCCGGAGGCGACCACCCGGCCGTGGCGCAGGGCGACGATCTCGTCCGCGTAGCGGGCCGCCTGGTTGAGGTCGTGCAGGACCATCACGATCGTCCGCCCGTCGCGCCGGTTGAGCGCTGAGAGCAGGTCGAGCACGGCGACCTGGTGGGCCATGTCGAGGTAGGTCGTCGGCTCGTCGAGGAGCAGCACCCCGGTCTCCTGCGCCAGCGCCATCGCGATCCACGCGTGCTGGCGCTGGCCGCCGGAGAGCTCGTCGAGCGGCCGGGCCGCGAGCGAGGCCATACCGGTCATCGCCAGCGCCCGGTCGACCGCGCGGTCGTCCTCCGCCGACCAGCGGCGCAGCGGTCCACGATGCGGATAGCGGCCCTGGGCGACGAGCTGGCGGACCGTCAGCGCGTCGGGGAGCGCCGGATCCTGGGGCAGGATCGCCATGCGCCGCGCCACGTCGCGGGTGCCCAGGGTGGCGATCTCATGGCCGTCGAGCAGCACCACGCCCGACCGGGGCCTCATGAGGCGGGCAAGCGCACGCAGGAGCGTCGACTTCCCCGAAGCGTTGGCGCCGACGAGCGCGGTCACCCGCCCAGAGCCCACCGAGAGGCTGAGGCGATCGAGCACTCGCGTGTCGCCGTAGGCGACGACGAGCTCGCGCCCGTCGAGGGACGACGTCACGCGACCGCTCCGCGACGGCCGCCGCGAGACAGCAGCCACGCGAGGTAGGGAGCTCCCACGACCGCGGTGACCACCCCCACCGGGATGTCGACGGGAGCGAACGCCGT
>CALMNS010000144.1 GCA_937871635.1 uncultured Solirubrobacter sp. | reverse complement strand
GCGCTCGACCCCGCGGGCCCGGAGCTCGCTCGGCTCGCCGCCCTGGCCGGCGACACGGTGGTCTGCGCGGGCTACACCGAGGCGCTCGACGACGGCGGCCTGGCCAGCGCGGCGGTCTGCGTCACGGGCGACGGCCTCCTCGGGCACCACCGCAAGGTGCACCTCCCCCCGGCCGAGCGCTTCGCCTTCACCGCCGGGAGCGCCTTCGAGGCGTTCGACACGCCGGTGGGGCGGCTGGGGCTGCTGCTCTGCTACGACAAGCTCTTCCCGGAGGCGGCCCGGGCACTGGCCACCGACGGGGCCGAGGTGATCGCGTGCCTGGCCGCCTGGCCCGCCGACCGCCACCGGCCCGCCGAGTCCATCCAAGCGGACCGCCAGACGCGGCACTTCGACGCGCTCGACGTCGCCCGCGCGGTCGAGAACCAGGTCCTCTGGGTGTCGGCCAACCAGGCCGGCGACTGGGGGCGGCTGCGCTTCCTCGGGCGCTCGCGGGTCGTGGACCCGGACGGCTCCGTGCTCGCCGAGACGGGCCACGACGGCGGCCTCGCCGTCGCGCACGTCGACCCGGCCGCGGCCATCGCCGACTCGAAGCTGTTCATCGACCACCTCTCCGATCGGCGGCCGGCGGCCTACGGTCAGCTGGCCGCCTCCGCCACCGAGCCGCTCGGCGTGCCGCTCCCCGGGTAGGTCAAGCTCATGTGCGGCATCGTCGCCGAGCACGGCGGCTCTGAACCCGAGGCGCTCGAGCAGATGCTCGAGCGGCTGACCCATCGCGGGCCGGACGACGACGGCGCGGTCGCCGTGGGCCACGACGCCTGGCTCGGGCATCGCCGGCTCTCGATCGTCGACGTGGACGGCGGCCGCCAGCCGCTCGTCACCGACGGCGAGGACCTCTGGCTGGTCGGCAACGGGGAGATCTACAACCACGCCGAGATCCGGGCCTCGCTCGACGGCGAGGTCGAGTGGAGCACGCGCTCGGACAACGAGGTGGCCCTCCACCTCGTCGACCGCGAGGGCCCGGCCGCCCTGGAGCGCCTCAACGGCATGTTCGCCTTCGCGATGGCGGGCGCCGACGGGCGCTTCGTCGCCGCCCGCGACCCCGTCGGGATCAAGCCGCTCTACTGGGCGCAGCGGGACGGCGTGACCCGCTTCGCGTCGGAGATGCACGTCTTCGACGAGACCTGGCAACCGCTCGTCGAGCCCTTCCCGCCCGGCTGCGCATGGACCCCGGACGGCGGCGTCGAGCGCTTCGCCGCGGCGGTCGGCGAGGACCTCCAGGAGCTCGCCGCGCCCGCGGTGGGCGCGGGTCCGATCCTCGCCGGCGCCCCGCTTCCCGCGTGGGTCCTCGACGGGACGCGCGAGGCGCTCGTGGGCGCCGTCGAGCGCCAGCTCATGGGCGACGTGCCCGTCGGGGTGTTCCTCTCCGGCGGACTGGACTCCTCGCTGGTGGCCGCGATCGCCGCCCGCTGGCTGCGCGAGCGCGGGCGGCGCCTGCAGACCTTCGCGGTGGGCACCGCCGGCTCGCCCGACCTCGCCGCCGCCGCTCGGGTGGCGGCCCACGTCGGCTCAGAGCACCACGAGGCGACCTACACCGCAGCCGACGCGATCGACGCCCTGCCGACCGTGGTCCGGGCGATCGAGTCC
>CALMNS010000143.1 GCA_937871635.1 uncultured Solirubrobacter sp. | reverse complement strand
ACCGTCGACGAGGCGGGCCAGGCGCGCGGGGTCGCGCTGGAAGACCGGGCTGCGCTCGGGGTGGGCGAGCAGGACGCGGTGCCCCCGGCCCTGGGCGTCCTCGACGAGCGACTCGAGGTCGGGGGCGGGCTCGGTGAACGGGCACTCGAGCAGCAGGTAGGGCCCGTCGCCGAGCCGCAGGTGGTCGAGCTCGGCGTCGGAGAGGTCGAGCAGGCGCCCGAGGGCGATCTCGGCCCCCGGGTGGACGGTGAGGTCGATCTCCTCGGCGGCCAGCTCGCGGTTGAGGGTGGCGACGGCCGGTCCGATGGCCTCCGGGGCGATGAAGCGGTCCTCGTTGACGTGCGGGGTGGCCACGATCTGCGAGGTCCCGCTGGTCACCACGGCACGCGCGAGCTCGAGCGCGTCCCACAGCGTCAACGGACCGTCGTCGACGCCCGGCAGCAGGTGGGCGTGGAGATCGACGGCGGGCACGCAGAGCCAGGGTAGAGCGGTCGGGGGCGCGGATATGATCGCGCGCTCCTGACGGCGCAAGCGACGCGAAGGAGCGGCCCCTCTCCATGTTCGGCTCGATCGTGGTAGGCACCGACGGATCCGACACCGCGCGCAAGGCGGTGTCCGAGGCGGTCGAGCTCGCCAAGCAGGTCGGCGCCACGGTCGACATCGTCTCCGCCTACGCCCCCGTCCCGAGCCAGCGCCTCCGCGAGGAGCACCGCGACGCGCCGCAGGACTACCAGTGGACGATCAACCCGCGCGAGGACGTCGACGCCACGCTCGCCGAGGCCGAGGAGGCCGTGGAAGGGGCGGGCGTCCGGGTCACCACCTTCGCCCGCGAGGGGGATCCCGCCGACGCCATCCTCGACGTCGCCGAGGAGCGCAAGGCGGACCTCATCGTGGTCGGCAACAAGGGGATGACGGGCGCCAAGCGCTTCCTGCTCGGCTCCGTGCCGAACAAGATCTCCCATCACGCGCCGTGCAGCGTCCTCATCGTCCGCACCACCTGAGCGCTGCTTGCCGGCCTCAGAGCGCCGGGGCGGGCGCCGGCGCGGTGGCGCGGGCCGCGTCGAGCAGCCCGGCGCCGTAG
>CALMNS010000142.1 GCA_937871635.1 uncultured Solirubrobacter sp. | reverse complement strand
TCCATCAGGTGCGGCGCGGCGAACGCGGCGGATCCCCGGCGCCGGCGGCGCTCGGCGCGGACGTAGAGCGCCACCAGGACCGGGACGACCGCCAGGCCGAGGAGCAGGAGCGGGCTCGCGAAGCTCACGGGGCGGTCTCCGGCCGGGTGGGGGCGGTCTCCGGCCGGGTGCCGAGCGTGATCTCGACGGTCTGCGACGAGCCGCCGCGGGAGACCTCGACCTCGATCCGGTCGCCCGGCGCCCGTCCGTCGACCGCGTCGGCGATCGCGTCGGGATCGGAGATCGCCTGTCCGTCGATCGCAGTCAGGGTGTCGCCCTCGCGCAGGCCCGCGCGCTGGGCGGGCCCGCCGGGGGTGACCGACGCGACCTGGACGCGGGTCGCCCCGGTCGCGGTGGTCTGCGTCGAGACGCCGAGCCAGGCGCGCGCGACGGACTGCCCGGCCTGGAGCTTGGGGACGACCTCGCGGACGGTGTCCGACGGGACGGCGAAGCCGATGCCGACGCTCCCGCCGCCCGCTCCCGAGGTCGCGATCTGCGAGTTGACCCCGATGACCCGCCCCTGGGCGTCGAGCAGCGGCCCGCCCGAGTTCCCCGGGTTGATCGGGGCGTCGGTCTGGATGACCTCGTCGATGCGGAAGCCGTTGGGCGCCTCGATCTCGCGCTCGAGGCCCGAGACGATGCCGGCGGTGGCGGTGCGGTCGAGCCCGAGCGGGAACCCGATGGCGATCGCCGCGTCGCCCACCTCGACCGACTTCGACTCGGCCAGCGCGAGCGGGGTCACCCCGTCGGCGGCGTTCGGGTCGACCTGGAGCACCGCGAGGTCCGACGACGGGTCCTCGCCCACGACGCGCGCCGCGACGGGCTGGGCGTCGTCGTCGAAGCGGACGCGGACCTGCCGCGCGCCGTCGACCACGTGCGCGTTGGTGACGACCGTGCCGTCGTCGCCGACCAGGAAGCCCGTGCCCGAGCCGCGGCCCGCCTGCACGGAGACCACCGCCTCGCTGGCCTTGGCGTAGATGGCGTTGATCTGCGTGGGAGCGAGCTGGCCGCGGGCGGCGGGCAGTGCGGCCGCCTGCTCAGGAGCGGCGCCGCCGTCCTCGCCGAGGGCGTAGCTCCCGGCCGCGACGCCGCCGAGGGCGACGGCGCAGGCGGCGAT
>CALMNS010000141.1:1277-1554 GCA_937871635.1 uncultured Solirubrobacter sp. | reverse complement strand
CCACACAGCACCGTCGCGGCGACCGCCGCCGTCCTCCAGAGACCCGTCTTCATGCTCCGTCCTCTCCTCGCGCGCCGAGGGACGGCCCCGCAGCGCCTCCGCGGGAACTATGCCACCCGCCGCAACCTCCGGAACGGCTCGCCGCCCTCGCGCAGCGCGCGGGCCACCGCGTCGACGACGCCGGCCTCCTCGGCCGGGCGCCCGTCGGTCACCGCGCCGACCACGCCGCGCTTCTTGGCGATCAGTTCGGCCATCGTCTCGTCGATCGTCTCGGCGG
>CALMNS010000141.1:0-1267 GCA_937871635.1 uncultured Solirubrobacter sp. | reverse complement strand
AGATCGCCCAGCCCGCCGCCACCGACACCTGGCCGGCGGCGAGCAGGTACCAGGCGGTCACCGCGTCGTGCTGGCCGATGCGGTGGCAGCGGTCCTCGGCCTGGTCGTGCACCGCCGGGGTCCACTCGAGCTCGAGGAAGGCGACGTTCGAGGCCCGGGTCAGCGTGATCCCCTGCGAGGCGACCTGCGTCGAGCCGATGAGGAGCTGCGGCCCGTCCTCGGCCTGGAAGGCCTGCACCGCCGCCTCCCGCGCCCGGACCGGATCCGTGCCGAGGATGTGGGCGGCGTCCGGGAAGCGCTCGAGCACGGCGGCCTGGACCTCGGCGTGGTGGGCGAAGACGACGAGCCGCTCCTCGGAGGCGAGGAACGCGTGGATCCACGCCAGCGCCGCCTCGAGCTTGCCGCGCGCGGCGAGCCGCTTGAGGGTGTTGAGCTGGGCGAGCCGCTCGGCGCGCAGCGTCGCGGCGATCTTCGCGTCGAGCTCTGAGAGGTCGAGCGGCTGCTCGCGCAGCCAGGCGATCACGTCGCGCTCGGCCAGCCGGTACTCGCGCTCGTTGTCGAGCTCCACCGGGACCACCGCCTGCCGCTTGGCCGGGAGCTGGGGCAGCACCTCGGACTTGAGCCGGCGGATGAAGCAGGTGCGCCGCAGGTGCCAGTGGATCCGCGCCTCCGCGCCGATCCCGCGGAAGCGGCGGGCGAACTGGGCGCCCGAGCCGAACTCCTCCAGCCGCCCGATGATCCGCAGCTGCGAGATCAGCTCGTCCGGGCGGTTGAGCACCGGCGTCCCCGACAGGGCGAGCTTGAGCGCGTCGGGCGGGAGCGCGTCGGCGAGCTTGCGGGTGGCCTGGGTGCGCTTGGCGCGCGGGTTCTTGACGAAGTGGGCCTCGTCGAGGACGAGCGCCTGCGGGCGCCGCAGGGCCAGGCGCTGGCGGTGCTTGACCACCACCTCGTAGTTGAGGACGACGATCTCCGCCGTCCCGAGCCCCGCGTGGTGCGCCCCGCCGCTGATCACCGCCACCGAGCGGTGCGGCAGCCAGCGCTCGATCTCGCGGGCCCAGTTGAGCTTGAGCGACGCCGGGCAGACCACCACCGCGGGGTAGGCGTCGTCGGCCTCGAGCACCGCGAGCGCCTGGATCGTCTTGCCGAGGCCCTGCTCGTCGGCGAGGAAGGCGCGCCGGGCGCGCCGCAGGTACTCGACCCCGCCGCGCTGGAAGGGCTGCAGCTCGCCGCCGAGCCGGGCGGCGACCGCCGGCTCGAGGTCGGGCCC
>CALMNS010000140.1 GCA_937871635.1 uncultured Solirubrobacter sp. | reverse complement strand
GCACGGGCCAGGTTGCGGGCGACGTGCGCCGAGCCGCCGCGCGGGAAGAACTGCAGGCCCATCAGGACCCTCGGGGAACGTGAACGGCCTGTGATCAGGCCGTGAACGTAGCGCTGCTACAGCAGGCCGAGCAGCACGAAGAGCCCCACCAGCGCCGCCCAGAGGACGAGCGCGACTAGCAGCCGCGGGAGCAGGCGGCTCACGGCTAGAAGAGCTCGCCGAACTGGTCGATGATCACGATCACCGAAAGGACGCCGAACAGCACGAACGCCCAGCAGAGCGCGGCGAGCCGGAGCCCGGAGATGCGCAGCTCCCGCGGCAGGAAGCGCCGGTTGATGGCGATGAGCATCCCCGAGTAGATGAACATCACCATCCCGGAGAGGGCGGCGGCGAGGACGACGAGGGTGAGCGGCTGGTCGAAGCCCGCCAGCAGCACCGCGCATCCGAACAGCACCATCCCCCACACCACCACGACGTAGAGCCGGCTCTCGGACCACTTCTCCGAGTCGCGCAGATAGCCGACCCGCAGCACGTCGGCCACCAGCCGCGAGACGTAGTCGACGATGCCGATCGAGGCGGCGAAGATCGAGATGGCGCCGATCGCGAAGAACATCGTCCCGAACCACGGGCCGACTCGCTCCTTGAGCGCCTCTCCCTCGAGCGAGATGAAGTCGAAGTTCCCCTCGTCGACCTGGCCCTGCCCGAAGACGGTGGAGTTGGCCACCAGCGAGAAGACCGTGATGGTGATCGCCCCGATGACGAAGAAGGAGAAGAACTGCTCGAGGTTCGCCTTGCGCCACCAGTCGCGCCAGCGCCCCAGGTTCGCCTCCGTGGGACGGAAGACGTAGCCCTGCCCGGACGGGGCGGCCTCCTCCTGACCGGAGATCGGCGAGACGATCCGCGGCGCGTACTTGCCCATCCCGTAGCCCTTGTCGCGGATCCAGTTGGAGACGACGAGGTTGTTCGTGCCGCCCGCGCCGGCGTAGGCGAGCGCGCCGAGCAGGACGGCCACCTCGAGCTCGGAGGGGAAGCCACCGAACTTGGTGCCGATCTGGCTCAGGTCCGAGTAGCTGTCGGCGGTGATCGCGGCGAACAGGGCGACGACGAGGAACACGAGGACGAGCCCGACCTTGACGAACTCGATCTTCTCGAGCGTCTGGTAGACGACCTTGGACAGGCTCAGGGCCAGGGCGATGGCCAGCAGGGCGGGAATGGCCACCCAGCGGGCGTTCGTGTCGCCCTCCCCGAAGGCGAACAGCGCGGCGGTCGACGCGCTCGTCGCCCAGGCGGGCCACATGTTCGGGAGGATCGCGCAGGCGATCATCACGATCCCGAGCGGCTTCCACAGCCGCTGGAAGCCGGTGACCGCGGTCTCCCCGGTGGCCAGCGTGTAGCGCTCGACCTCCATGTTGATGAAGAACTGGGTGAGCAGTCCGACGATCGCGGCCCACAGGAAGGCGAGCCCGACCTGCGAGGCGATGTAGGGATAGAGGACGTACTCGCCGGAGGAGATCCCGACGCCCACGAGGATGATCCCCGGGCCGATCAGCTTCCGGAGCGGCGGGGCGGCGGGAAGCTCGCGCTCCTCGACCGGCCCGATCGCCGCGTTGGGCGGCCGGGTGAAGTCGGGCTCGGAGGACGGCGGGGGAGTCGCGACGGCCATGGCGGGGGTCTTACCCGGTGCGCCCGAGGACTTGCAGCCGGTGCGGGAGGATCGGCAGCTCGGGCACCGCGACGTGGGCGGGCAGGGCGGCCAGGAAGGCGCACGCCTCGGCGACGTCCTCGGGGCGGAGCATCTCCGCGCGCTGCTCGGGGGAGGGTGGCTCGGGCCGCCGCTCGAGCAGCGGCGTGTCGACCATGCCGGGCGCGACGACGGAGAAGCGCACCCCCGTGCCGGCCTCGTGCTCCTCGAGCTGCGCGCCGCGCGCGAAAGCGAGCGCCCCGGCCTTCGCCGCCTGGTAGCCGGCGCCCGAGCGGTCGGGCCAGCTCCCGGACACCGAGCCCACCACGACGACCAGGCCGCGCGACCGTCGCAGGGCGGGCAGCGCAGCGGAGACGCAGGCGAAGACGCCCGTGAGGTTCGTGGCGACCAGGAGGTCGAAGTCGTCGGGTCCGAGCCGGTCGATCGCCCGGTCGGGGACGTTCGTGCCGGCCGCCAGGACGAGGACGTCCAGCCGGTCCAGCGACCCCAGCGCGGCGCGGGCCGCCTCCGGGTCGGTGACGTCGAGCGCCCGGGTGGCGACCTCCGCGGGGAGCTCGGCGGCCATCGTCTCGCGGCGCCGCGCGAGGG
>CALMNS010000139.1 GCA_937871635.1 uncultured Solirubrobacter sp. | reverse complement strand
GCGCTCTTGCGACCGGCGGACGGGCCCGGCGGGCGGGCTAGCCGCCGTCGCCGAGCTCGAGCACCGCCAGGAAGGCCTCCTGGGGGACCTCGACCCGGCCGACCTGCTTCATCCGCTTCTTGCCCTCCTTCTGCTTCTCGAGCAGCTTGCGCTTGCGCGAGATGTCCCCGCCGTAGCACTTGGCGATGACGTCTTTGCGGAACGCCTTGACCGTCTCGCGGGCGACGATCTTCGCCCCGATGGCCGCCTGGATTGGCACGTCGTACTGCTGGCGCGGGATCTTCTTGCGGAGCTTCTCGGTCAGCGTCCGCCCCGACTCGTAGGCCTTGTCGCGGTGGACGATCATGCTCAGGGCGTCGACCACCTCCCCGGCCAGCAGGACGTCGAGCTTGACCAGGTGGGAGGGGCGCAGCCCGGTCGGCTCGTAGTCGAGCGACGCGTAGCCGCGGGTGCGTGACTTGAGCTGGTCGAAGAAGTCGAGGACGATCTCGGCGAGCGGCAGGTCGTAGGAGATCTGGACCCGCTCGGCGGAGAGGTAGTGCATCCCCGCGTGCTCGCCGCGCTTGTCCTGGCAGAGCTCCATGATCGGCCCGATGTACTCCTTGGGCGTGAGGATCGACGCCCGCACGAACGGCTCGCGGATCTCGGCGATGTTCGCGGGGTCGGGCATGTCGGCCGGGTTGTGGACCCCGTGGATGCGGCCGTCGGTGAGCGTGAGCTCGAACTCGACGGACGGCATGGTCGCCATCAGCTCGAGGTCGTACTCGCGCTCGAGCCGCTCACGCACGATGTCCATGTGCAGCAGGCCGAGGAACCCACAGCGGAAGCCGAAGCCCAGCGCGTCGGACGTCTCGGGCTCCCACTGCAGCGCGGCGTCGTTGAGGGTCAGCTTCTCGAGCGCGTCGCGCAGCTCGGGGAACTGCTCGGAGTCGATCGGGAACAGGCCGCAGTAGACCATCGGCTTGACGTCGCGGTAGCCCGGCAGCGCCTCGGTGGCCCCGCCCACCTTGGAGGTCAGCGTGTCCCCCACCCGCAGCTGGGTGACGTCCTTGATCCCGGTGATCACGTAGCCGACCTCGCCCGCGCTCAGGGTGGGCGCCGGCGTCTCCTTCGGCGTGAAGAAGCCCATGTCGTCGATCTCCGCCTGGGTGCCCGACGCCATCGCGCGGATCGCCTCGCCCTTGGTGAAGACGCCGTCGACCACCCGGATGTAGGCGATCACCCCGCGGTACTGGTCGAACTCGGAGTCGAAGATCAGCGCGCGCGCCGGGGCGTCGAGGTCGCCGGCCGGGGGCGGCACCTTCTGCACGAGCTCCTCGAGGACGTCGAGCACCCCTTCGCCCGTCTTCGCGCTGATCCGGCGCACGCCCTCGGCGGGCTCGCCGAGCAGCTCGGCGATCTCGTCGGCCACCCGCTCGGGCTCGGCTCCCGGCAGGTCGATCTTGTTCAGGCAGGGGATCAGCTCGAGGCCCGACTCGATGGCCAGGTAGGTGTTCGCCAGGGTCTGCGCCTCGACGCCCTGGCTCGCGTCGACGACGAGCAGCGCGCCCTCGCAGGCCGCGAGCGAGCGCGACACCTCGTAGGTGAAGTCCACGTGCCCGGGGGTGTCGATCAGGTGCAGCTGGTAGATCTCGCCGTTCTGGGCGGTGTAGAAGACCCGCACCGCCTGCGCCTTGATGGTGATGCCCCGCTCGCGCTCGAGGTCCATCGAGTCGAGCAGCTGGGCGCGCATCCCGCGCGGGTCGACGGTCTGGGTCATCTCGAGGATGCGGTCGGCCAGCGTCGACTTCCCGTGGTCGATGTGCGCGATGATCGAGAAGTTCCGGATGTGCGCGAGATCGGCCATGGCTCGGGACGAGGTTAGGAGGCGCGGCGCCGCCGGATCCGGGCGGTGAGCAGGTCGGCGATCTGGCGGGCCTCCGGGATGCGCAGGAGCAGGACGATCCCCGCGTACAGCGTCCCGCCCACCGCGAGGCCGGTGCCCACCGAGACGACCTGGGCGAGCAGCGAGCGCCCGAGCGCGCGGTCGAGCGCCCACCAGGTGCCGTAGGCGGCGAGGCCGAAGACCGCCGCGGCCAGCAGGATGAGGACGAAGGCCCGGGCCGTC
>CALMNS010000138.1 GCA_937871635.1 uncultured Solirubrobacter sp. | reverse complement strand
CCCTGGTACTCCTCCCCCACCGCCTTGGCCCGGGCGAGCGCGGCGCGGGCGCGGCGCAGCTCGGCGTCCGGCACCCGGGCGTCGATCGGCAGGGCCATCGGGACCTCGAAGACCCAGAGCGCCTCGATCATCGCGCCGCCCTCGCCCTCGTCGGCGCGCTCGGGGGCCGCGAGCCGGCCCGCGGTCTGCATGATGTCGTCGTCGAGCGGGGTCCCCAGCACGGGGACGAGGATCGAGCCGTACTCCGCCTCGGGGGCCTTGACCCGGGTGAGTGCCCGCTCGGGGATCGTCACCCGCTTGAACACCGGCTTGCCGTTCGCGCGCCGGTAGGTCACGTAGAGGGAGACCCCCACGCCCATCCACGCGATCCCGACCCAGCGGGCGCCGGAGTGGAGCACCATCACGGCGAGGAAGGACCCGCCGGAGAGCAGGGCGCCGAGCACCGCCGGCAGCGGCAGCACGCCGCTCCCGATCCGGACGCCGCCCGGCATGGCGTAGGGCCGGTCGCGGTCGGGCTCGCGGTAGCGCAGCGAGCAGATCGAGAGGTGCACGAGCGTGAAGGTCAGGGTCGCGCCGAACGCGTAGATCCCGGCCATGAACTCGACGTCGCCCGTCGCGGCGAGACCGAGGGCCAGCACCGTGCCCGCGCCGATGATCACCACGGGCGTCGAGTGGCGCGCGTGCAGGCGCCCGAGCGCGGACGGGACCTGGCGGTTCAGCGCGAGCGAGTAGCCCAGCCGCGAGAGGCCGAGCATCGCCGCGTTGCAGGCGATGACGAGGATGGCCACCGCCGAGGCGGCGACGAGGTAGCGCAGCGGCTCGGCCAGCCAGGGCTGCTCGAAGGCCGCCACCACTCCGAGCATCGGCGCCTCGATGAGGTCGTCGGGGCCCGCGCGCAGGTCGCCCTCCAGCGGGAGGGCGCTCACCGCGACGAGCCCGATCCCGAAGTACGGGACGGTCGCCGTGAGCAGCCGCAGGGACACGAGCCGCTTGAGTCCCCGGCGGGAGACGGCGATCTCCCCCGCCAGCCCGGAGGAGGCGTCGATCCCCGCGAAGGCGACCACCGCGAGGGTGAAGGCGAACAGCAGGTCCACCGGGCCGGGTTGACCACCGAGGGAGACGGGATCGGTCAGCGCCGTGCTCGAGAAGAGCAGGACCAGGCCGAGCCCCACGATGACGAGCTGCAGCGCCAGGTCCGCGAGCACCACGAGCGCCGCCCGGTCGAAGCGCTGGGGCGGGATGCCGCGCAGGTTCGCCCACGCGACGGCCAGGATGACCGCGGCCGCGAGCGCCAGCTCGAGCGCGCCGCCTCCGAGCGGCTCCCAGACCACGCCGACGTAGTCCGTCACCGCGAAGGCGGTCAGCGCGATGAGGATGACGTAGTCGAGCATGATCGCCCAGCCCGCCACGAAGCTCCACAGCTCGTTGAAGCCGTAGCGGGCGATGACCGTCGCCCCGCCGCGCTCCTGGTGCAGCGACGCACCCTCGACGTAGGAGAGGACGAGGAGGACGAAGAACCCCGCCGCGGCGAGCAGCACGAGCCAGGCGTAGCCGCGGGCCGCGTCGGCGATCAGGCCGAGGCCGAAGTAGATGGTGGCCGCCGTGAAGCCCTGCACGATCCCGAACAGGGCCGGCGAGCCCAGACCCCGGCGCAGACCCTCCGGCGGGTCGAGCCGGGCGGCGGCCGAGGCGGCCGCGGCTCCCGGCGTCCTCATCGCGCGCGCTCCAGGTACAGCCGCGCGCCGCCGGCGAGGCAGAACAGGAGGCCGAAGACCACGCCGGCGGCGAACGGGCCGCCGCCGCGGGCCAGCGTGGTGACGAGCATGGTCAGGCCAAGGAGGATCATCAGCACGGACAGCAGCGCGGTCGAGGCGGCCCGCACGCTCCTCAGACCCCCACCGGGACGGGCTTGGGACGCACCGGCGCGCTGGGCGACTCGATGATGACCCGGCACGGACGCTCGGCGAGGACGGTCTCGAGCGTCTTGCCGAACAGCGAGGAGCCGCCGACCCTGCGGGGCAGCGGGAGGACCACCGCGGCGGCCCGCATGTCGATGGCCTCCTCGATGATCCGCCGGCCCGCCTGTCCGATCCGCACCTTCTCGTAGTGGCCGGTGACGCGACGCCCGCCGAGGATCCGGGCCTGCTCTATGACGGACCGCGCCGCGGCCTCCTCGTCGGGCAGCTGGGCGCCGAGCTCGAGGGCGTTGGGCACCGTGATGGTCACCAGGACGTGGATGCCGCGGCGCTTCCGGGCGGCCAGGCGCTGGGCAGTGGCCATCACCTGGGGATCGAAGCCGTCCTCGCCGACGTAGACGAGCACGGAGTCGTACTCCGCCTCGTGGTCGACCACCGGCTCGGGGATGGCCACCTTGTGGGTGGAGACGAGGTCGAGCCCCTGGCGCCGGCGGTAGACCACGTAGACGACCATCCCGATCACGAGCCAGCCGGTGCCGGTCGCCGCCACGGCGGGGTTCAGCGCGCTGATCGCGACGAAGGAGAGCGCGGTGCCGGCCAGGCCGATCACCGCCAGGGGCGGGACCACGACGCCACGGACCGTGAGCCGGCCCGGGCTGCGGTAGGGCCGGCGATGCCCGGGCTCTGAGAAGCGCAGCCGGATCAGGGCCAGGTGGGCCATCGAGAACGACAGCATGGCCCCGAAGGCGTAGATCGACCCCAGGAAGTCCGCCTGCCCGGGCAGGAGCGTCACGCAGGCGATCAGCGAGAAGACGAGGATCCCGATGTACGGCGTGCGGTAGCGAGGGTGCAGGCGCCGCATCGAGTCGGGCATCTGGCGATGGATGCCCATGGAGTAGGTCAGGCGCGAGACCCCGAGCACGCCGGCGTTCGTCGCCGCGATCAGGATCGTCACCGCGAGCACCCCGACGTAGATCTCGGCCGCGCCCTGCGCGGCGCCCAGGTCCATGTTCTTCACGATGCCGACGATCGGGTCCGAGGCGAAGCCACCCTCCTCGGGCGGACGCCCCAGGAGCGTCGAGCAGCCCGTCCCGCCCGGGCCGTCGCACCGCACGGGCAGCGCGGAGAGGGCCACGAGCGGGAGGGTGAAGTAGATGGCGAAGACCGCGACCATGACCCGCTTGATCGACGCGGCGATGGTCCGGTCGGGGTCCTTGGCCTCGCCGGCCATGTTGGAGATCGTCTCGATCCCCGTGTAGGCGACCGTCCCGAGCGGGATGGCGATCAGCAGGTCCGTCCAGCGCGGCGCGGTGCCCACGAAGTCGAGGTTGCGCAGCAGCGTGTCGGGGCTGAGGACGAGGATAAACCCGACCAGGACGATCGCGAGCTGCGAGAGGAAGTCGATCGCCGCGAGCACGACGTTGACGCTCACGGCGTCCTTGACCCCGCGGACGTTGACCAGCGCAAGCAGGATCACGAGCCCGATGCCGAACACGACGTCCCCGGGCGAGGTGGAGAAGTACTCGAACGAGACCCCACCCGCGTAGTGGGCGGCGAAGAACGCCGAGATGGCGATCGTGATCGTGTAGTTGAGCATCTGCGCCCACGCCGTGAAGAACGACCAGAGCTCGTTGAAGGCGCGGCGCGCGAAGAGCGACGAGCCCCCGGCCTCCGGGTACATCGCCGTCGCCTCGGCGTACGTCGTCGCGGTGCAGTAGAACAGCGCGCCCGTGATGATGAACACGAGCGGCGTGAGCCCGAGCGCGTAGCTGGCGACGAGCCCCAGCGCGTAGTAGATCGACGAGCCGACGTTCCCGTACGCGGTGGAGAAGAGGGCGTTCGTGCCCAGGACCCGCTCGAGCCCGGGAAGCCTGCGTTGCGCCATGTGCAGCGGGGAGGATAGGCCGGGAAGGACCCGCCGCCCTCACCCACGCGACACAACGCAAGAGGCCGCCCAGCGGGGCGGCCTCTCGAGCTGCGAAACGCGCGCGGCGGGGCGGTGCCCTACGCGATGAGCGGGATGATGAGCAGGGCGACGATGTTCGCCACCTTGATCATCGGGTTGATCGCCGGCCCCGCGGTGTCCTTGAACGGGTCGCCGACGGTGTCGCCGGTGATCGACGCCTCGTGGGCGAGGGTGCCCTTGCCGCCGTGGGCGCCGTCCTCGATGAGCTTCTTGGCGTTGTCCCACGCGCCGCCGCCGGCGGTCATGAGGACCGCGAAGAACAGCCCGACGATGATCACGCCGATCAGCAGCCCGCCGAGCGCCCGCACCGAGAGGACGCCGACGATCACCGGGATGATGATCGGGATCAGCGACGGCACGATCATCTCGCGCTGCGCCGACTTGGTCACGATGTCGACGCACTGGCCGTACTCGGGCTTCTCCGTGCCGTTCATGATCCCCGGCTTCTCGCGGAACTGCCGGCGGACCTCCTCGACCACCGCGCCGCCGGCGCGGGAGACGGCCTCCATGGAGAGCGCGGCGAACAGGCAGACCATCATGCCGCCGATCAGGAGGCCGATGAGCACCTCCGGGTCGTCGAGCGCGAAGTTGAAGCTCCGCACCCCGAGCTCGTCCTGCAGCTCGATCTTGAACGCCGCGAAGAGCACGAGCGCGGCCAGGGCGGCCGAGCCGATCGCGTAGCCCTTGGTGACGGCCTTGGTCGTGTTGCCGACCGCGTCGAGCGGATCGGTCACGTTGCGGACGTCCTCGGGCATGTCGGCCATCTCGGCGATGCCGCCGGCGTTGTCCGTGATCGGCCCGAAGGCGTCGAGGGCGACGATCAGGCCGGTCAGCGAGAGCTGGGCCATGACCGCGACGCCGATGCCGTAGATCCCCGCGAGCTCGTCGGCCGCGAAGATGCCGAGCACGATGACCAGGGCGGGCAGCGCCGTGGCCTGCAGCCCCTGGGCGAGGCCGGTGATGACGTTCGTCGCGTGCCCGGTCTCCGAGGCCGCCGCCGTCCGCTTGACGGGGGCGAACCGCGTGGACGTGTAGTAGTCCGTGATGACGAACAGCAGGGCGGTGACCGCGAGGCCGATCAGGGCGCAGAGGTAGATGTCGCCCACCGACGGCGCGCCGCCGCCCGCGAGGTCGTCCATCATCCACTGGGTGATCGGGTAGAACGCGATGGCCGCCAGGACGCCCGAGAGGATCAGCCCCTGGTAGAGCGCGCGCTCGACGTTGCCCGACCGCGACTTGACCGCGAAGGTCCCGATGATCGAGGCGATGATCGAGACGCCGCCCAGCACGAGCGGGAAGAGCACGACGGCCGAGCCGTTCTCCGGGAAGGTCAGGATCCCGAGGAGCATCACGGCGACGGCGGTGACCGCGTAGGTCTCGAACAGGTCGGCCGCCATGCCGGCGCAGTCGCCCACGTTGTCGCCCACGTTGTCGGCGATGACCGCCGGGTTGCGGGGATCGTCCTCCGGGATGCCGGCCTCGATCTTGCCGACGATGTCCGCGCCCACGTCGGCGCCCTTGGTGAAGATGCCGCCGCCCAGGCGGGCGAAGACGGAGATCAGCGAGCCGCCGAAGCCGAGGCCGACGAGCGCGTCCACGGCGTCCTTGTCGTCCACGTCGAAGATCGCGGTGAGGATCCCGTAGTAGCCCGCGACGCCGAGCAGCGCGAGGCCGACCACCAGCATGCCGGTGACCGCGCCGCCGCGGAAGGCGACGTCGAGCGCCGGGCCGATGCCGCCGCGGGCCGCCTCGGCGACCCGCGCGTTGGAGCGCACGGAGACGTTCATGCCGATGTAGCCGGCCGCCGCGGAGGCGAGCGCGCCGATCAGGAAGCCGATGGCCACCTCGATGTTCCCCTGCAGCGGGATGAGCGCGATGAAGACCACCACGCCGACCATGGCGATGACGCGGTACTGGCGGTTGAGGTACGCCGAGGCGCCCTCCTGGATGGCGAGCGAGATCCCGCGCATCGTCTCGTTGCCGGGCGAGAGGGCGAGCAGCGCCCTCGATGTCAGCGCCCCGTAGGCCACGGCGGCGAGCGCGCAGACCAGCGCGACGATCACCCCGTAGTCGGTCAGGAACTCGGTCAAGGATCCTCCAGGATCGTCTGTGCAGGGATCGAGCGCTAAAGGCGACGAGCGCCACGCGCACAGCGGCTGGCCAGAGGCCAGCCGCGAGCGGCGCGCACTCTAGCGGTGCAGGCGGCGGCAGCCGCCCGCCCGGCTCCCGCGCCGGCTACTGCCCCGGGATCCAGAGCCTCGAC
>CALMNS010000137.1 GCA_937871635.1 uncultured Solirubrobacter sp. | reverse complement strand
CCGTTGACCTGCGCCACGCGGCCGTAGCCGTACAGCAGTCCCATCAGCAGGAGCAGCAGCGGCATGACGAAGGTCAGCTCGACGGCGATCGACCCGGCGTCCCCGCGCCGGCTCATCTCCGGTCCTCCTCGAAGCGCTCGATCTCGCCGGTGACGACCTGCGTCACGCCCAGGTCGAGGCCGGGGACGAGCGTGACGACGTCGCCGGTGACCGTGACGGTGACCTTGCCGGTCGTGGCGTCGTAGGTGCTGGCGGCCTCGGCGCCGAGCAGCGTCTCGCGGCCGACGGCGCGGGCGTAGCGCTCGACCGCGTCCTGCACGTCGTCGCGGACCGCGTCGGAGATCTGCTCCGTCTGCGCCAGTCGCAGCTTCGAGACCCCTTCGCGGGCCGCCTGCTGGGCCACGGTGCGGCCGTAGAAGTACAGGCCCGCCTGGATGGCCGTGAAGATCGCGAGCAGCAGGACCGGAGCGACGAGCGAGAGCTCCAGGGCGCTGGCGCCCCGGTCCCCCCGCAGCCGTCGGGGGGATGTCGGGGGCGCCGCTGCTACGGGGCGCACGCTTCCGACACCGCCTGCTCGGCGCAGGTCTCCAGCTCGGTGCTCTTGGTCTCCACGACGTTGAAGATCACAGCGCCGATGACTGAGGCGGCGACGACGACGATCCCGGCGATGATGGCGAACTCGAGGGCGGAGGCACCCGTGTCCCGCGCACCGCGGGCGAGCCGGCGGGAGGCACGCGTCGCGCCGTCGCGGACGAGGGTGAGCAGCACCGCGGCGGTGGTCTGCAGAACGAGCATCGGAGTTCTCCTTGGAAGGCCGACCCGGGAGGGGCGGAGGGTCGGGACGGGACGGGCAGGTGGCTGCGTGGCGGTCAGACGCCGGTGAGCCGGTCGAGGGCGGGGAAGGCGAGGAAGACCAGGAAGGCCGAGCAGATCAGCAGCTGGGCGACGAGCATCGACTGCGAGCGCTCGCCTGCCTCGCCCTCGCTCTCGGCCATCTCCTTGCGGCGCAGGGTGGCCGCGCGGGCCGACAGCGACGTGCGGATCGTGGCGCCGTCGTCGGCGGCGAGCCCGAGCGCGCCGGCCAGGTCGCGCAGCTCGTCGACCCCGAGGTCGTCGCCGAGCTCTCCGAGCGCCTGCCACGGCGTCATGCCCATCAGGCGGGCGTTGGCCAAGGAC
>CALMNS010000136.1 GCA_937871635.1 uncultured Solirubrobacter sp. | reverse complement strand
TGCGGACTCCGACCCCGTGGCGATGGCCGGCGACGCGCGGCGGACACGGCGGCCGCGGCTCGCGGCGGCCCGGCGCGCGACTGGCACGACGCCTCCGTGCCCGACCTCGGACGGCTGCTCTGGAGCCTGCGCGAGGATCCGCACCTCGACGACTTCGTGGAGCGGCGCCTCGGTCCGCTCCTGTCCCACGACCGGGCTCGATCGGCCCGGCTCCTGCCCACCCTCGAGGCGCTGTGCGCCCATCACTGGCACAAGGCCGACGCGGCGCGCGCGCTGGGGGTCAACCGGCAGTCGCTCTACCCGCGGCTCGAGCGGCTGCAGCGGCTGCTCGGCGCCGACCTCGATGACCCCGAGACCCGGCTCGGCCTCGAGCTCGCCGTCCGCGCGCGTGCCCAGGTCGGTCCGGCGGGGTGACCGCGGGGCCGCCCGGATCACTCGGCGAACGCCTTGGCGACGTTCTCGAGCCCCCGCACCGCGAGCGGCGTCGGCAGGTTCGTCAGGGCGAAGGGCTGCACCAGGATGTCCTGGTTGCGCACGGCGGTCAGGCGCTTGGCGCCGGGGAGTTCGGTGAACCGCTTCTTCACTGCCTCGGGGGAGCCCCCTTCCGCTCCGGTCACGAGGATCAGGAGGTCGGGATCCTTGGCGAGGATCCTCTCGAAGCTCAGGTCGAACACGCGCTCCTCGACATCACCGAAGACGTTGGTCAGCCCGGCGGCGTTCGTCACCGCGTGGGACATGCTCGACGCGCCGTAGGCGGACGGAGGGGTGTCGTCCGGGAAGACGAACAGGGTGGCCACGGTCCGGCCCGAGGCGCCCAGGGACGACGTCTCGACCGACCGCAGGCGCGTTCGCACCGCGGCCGCCGCCGCCTTCGCCTCGTCCTCGGCGTCGAACAGCCGCCCGTAGTCCTCGATCTCGCGCTCGACGTCGTCGAAGCTCGGCGCCTTGGGGATGTCGGCGGGATCCGGGCAGAACGAGGGAAGCACGACGAGCGGGATGCCTGACTCGGCCAGACTCCGGCGGGTGATCCCCGTCCCTTCGGGCTCGAAGCCGATCACGAGGTCCGGCTTCTGGGCGACGACGACCTCCCGGGAGACCTGCACCGTTCCCGAGGCGTCCTGGCCCTCGTCGATCCGCGGGATCTTCTTCAGCTTCGCTTCCGTCGCCTCGCTGTAGACCCCCTCGTCGAGCTTGCCGGTCAGGGCGACGACGCGGTCCAACGCGCCGACGGCGTCCACCAGGGGGACGGCGTCGAGCCCGAGAAGGACGACCCGCTGGGGAACGTCGTCGAGCGTCACCCGTTCGCCGCAGTTCTGGACGGTCAGCGGGAAGCCGGCGGAGCCGGCGGGCTCCGGGCCGCCGTCACCGCCGCCATCGGAGCCGCACCCGCCGAGGGCGAACAGGACGGCGAGGGTCAGCGGAAGCGTCTTGAGGGCGCGTCGCACGGTTGGGCAGCCTTCTTTCGGACTCGTCGAGGGTTCGGGCGGGCGAACGGGCTCGACCGTCGTCCGCTCTGTGGACGTGACCGTACTCGAAAGTACGAGAACGAGTCTCATTTGCGATAGTTCGGGTCGTGATCGCTGTCGACACCGCGCCGCTCGATCGGGCGCCTGCCGTCGGCCTGCGCGACGACCTCGACCATGCGCGCCGGCGCCGGCACACCGGGCGGTGGATGGCCGGCCTCGCGGGGCTGCTCGTCGGCACGCTGCCGATCGCGGTGGGTCTGGGTCCGGTGGCGATCGCTCCCGGGACGGTCGCGCAGATCGCCGGCCATCACCTGGTCGGATGGCCGCTGGCGCTGCCTGCATCCGACGCCGAGGACAGCATCGTCTGGCTGGTGCGGATGCCCCGAGTGCTCCTCGGCGCGACCGTCGGCGCCGGCCTCGCGGTCACCGGGGTGGCGCTTCAGGCGATGGTGCGCAACGTGCTCGCCGATCCCTATCTGTTGGGCGTGACCTCGGGCGCTTCGACGGGCGCGGCCGCCTCCATCCTCTTCGGCGTCGCCGCGGGCGTGGGGGCCGGTTCGCTGACCCTCAGCGCCTTCGTCGGCGCCATGATCGCCACGGCCGCGGTGTTCCTGCTCGCCCGCGTCGGCGGGCGCGTGACCTCGATCCGCCTGTTGCTCGCCGGAGTGGCGGTCGGCTACGTCCTCTCGGCGGCGACGAGCTTCTTGATCTTCGCGTCGGACTCGCCCGAGGGCGCGCGGGCGGTGCTGTTCTGGATGCTCGGCTCGCTCAGCTTGGCGAACTGGTCGTCGGTGACGGTCGCCGGGCCGGTCATCCTCGTGTGCCTGTCGGTGCTCACGGTGTGGGGCCGACGCCTCGACGCGCTGGCGATCGGCGACGACACCGCGCAGACGCTCGGGGTCTCGCCGGCCCGACTGCGCACCCAGGCGCTGCTGGTCGTCGCGCTCTGCGTCGGCGCGATCGTCGCCGTCTCCGGCGGAATCGGCTTCGTCGGCCTGATCGTGCCCCACGTCGCGCGCCTGTGCGTCGGTGGAGTCCATCGGCGCGTCATCCCGGTCGCCGCCCTGATCGGGGCGATCTTCCTCGTCTGGGCCGACGTCATCGCGCGAACCGCCTTCGACCCACGCGAGCTGCCCCTCGGGATCGTCACCGCGATCGTCGGCGCGCCGATGCTGTTCGTCCTCATCCGCCGCTTCCACACCCCGGCCACGTAGGCGCTCGATGCTCTCGGCCCGCGACGTGTCGTTCGCCTACGACGGTGCCCTGGTCCTCGACGGCGTGGAGCTGAGCGCCCGTCCCGGTGAGGTGGTCGGGTTGATCGGACCCAACGGCTCGGGCAAGACGACGCTGCTGCGCGTCCTGTACGACGCGCTCAGACCGAGGGCCGGGCTGGTGAGCCTCGACGACGAGCCGGTGACGTCGTTCGGGGCGCGGGCGCTGGCGCGGCGCGTGGCGGTGGTGGCCCAGGAGGCCCCTCCCGATCTGCCGATCACGGTGGCCGAGCTGGTGCTCCTCGGCCGCTCACCGCATCGCGGCGCGTTTCAGCGCTACAGCCTGGAGGATCACCGGCTCGCGGCCCAGGCGCTGCGGCGCGTCGGAGCGCGGCACCTCGCGGACCGGAGCTTCGGGACCCTCTCCGGAGGAGAGCGGCAGCGCGCGCTGATCGCCCGCACCCTCGCCCAGGAGGCCGACCATCTCCTGCTCGACGAGCCCACCAACCACCTCGACGTGCGCCATCAGCACGACGTGCTCCGCCTCGTTCGCACCCTGGACGTCACCACGATCGTGGTCCTGCACGACCTCAACCTCGCCGCCCGCTATTGCGACCGGCTCGTCCTCCTCCACCGCGGCGACGTCGCCTCCAGCGGGACCACCGACCAGGTGCTGACCGCGGAGGTCCTCGAACCGGTCTACGAGATCGCCGTGCGCCGTCTCTGCCAAGCGGGCACCGTTCAGCTCCTCTTCAGCCCGCTGACGGGTGCGGACGATCCCGAAGCCCGGGTGGGCGGAGGGCACTGGCCCAACGGCGATATGGCCGAGTCACCCCACCCGCAGGAGGAACGCCGATGAAGGAACGAGCCGCCGTCGACTGGTCCGAGTTGCTGTCGAGCTGGGACCGCCAGCAGCAGGGCTACCTTCCGAGTCGCGAGGAGCGCTTTCGCAGGATGTTCGACGTGATCGAGGTGCTCGTAGGTGGGGAGTTCCTCGCGCTCGACCTCGCCTGCGGCCCGGGCTCGATCAGCCAGCGGCTGCTCGCGCGGTTCCCGTCGGCGCGCTGCGTGGCGGTCGACCTCGACCCGGTGCTGATGGCGATCGGTCAGAACGCGCTGGGGACGGTCGACGGGCGCCTGCGCTGGGCCGAGCGCGACCTGCGCGACCCCGGCTGGAGCTCGGGACTGTCGGAGGACCCGTTCGACGTCGTGCTCTCGACGACCGCGCTGCACTGGCTGACGCCGCCGCAGCTCGCCGTCGTCTACCGCCGGCTCGCGGCGAGCCTGCGCCCCGGCGGGATCCTGCTCAACGGCGACCACATGCCCTTCGAACGCTCGCAACCGACGCTCGCGCGCCTGGCGAGCGTGCTCGAGGCGCGCGACGAGCAGCGCGCGTTCGAGCGTGACGGAGTCGAGGACTGGGCGCGCTGGTGGGCGCGCCTGGCGCAGGTCCCGGAGCTCGCTGAGCTGCTCGTCGAGCGTCAGCGGCGCCTGGGTCGCGCCGCGCGGACCGACGGCGATGCCGCGCTGTGGTCGTCCGAGAGCGGCCGGCGCCGGTGCCCCAGCCGGGGCTACGCCGGCGCGGCACTCGCCGAGGCCGGCTTCGTCGAGGTCGGCTCGCTCTGGCAGGAGCTCGACGACTACATCCTGCTCGCGATCCGGTGAACCGGGCCACGCCCTGAGACCGCTTCGCCTCGAGGGCGCGGTCAACCGCTAGAAGCGGCGCCCGCGCGCCGCCCGCTCGAAGCGCCGCCGGTCGCGCTTGGTCGGCCGCGGGCCCGTCGGCGGGGCGAAGCCGGCCTGGCGCTCGAGGCGCCGCTGCTCGGCGAGCCGCTCGCGCGCGTCGAGGCTCTCCTGCGT
>CALMNS010000135.1 GCA_937871635.1 uncultured Solirubrobacter sp. | reverse complement strand
CCGCGAGGCGGTCGAGCACCTCGTCCTCGCCCGTCGCGGCCGGGAGCTCGCCGCGGGCGCTGCGGGCATAGGCCCGCCACCGCCGCGCCTCCGTGCGGTGGTGGCGCCGCAGGAGGTTGAGCGCGAAGCCGAAGAGCCAGGGCCGGGCGTCGGCGAAGGCCAGGTCGTAGCGGGCTCGCCGGTCGAACGCCTCGGTGAACGTCTGGGCGGCCAGGTCGTCGGCGAGGTCGGCGCCGACCCGGCCGCGCAGGAAGGCGCACAGCCCGTCGTGGTGGCGGTCGAAGAGCGCGACGAAGGCGTCGGGATCGCCGAGCGAGCGGCGGACGATGTCGGCGTCGGACTCCATCTGTCCCTACTCGCCCGCGGGCGCCCGGGCGGTTCCCAGGAGCGAGCGCAGGTCCATTGTCCCAGCGATCGACCGCGCCCGGCCGGATCGTGGAACGACTTCAGCCACGACCATCACCCCGGGCACCTGGGCTCCGCCGACGGCACCACCGTCGCCTTCCCCGACGACCGGCGACTACGTCGTCCACGCTCTCGAGGTCCGCGAACGAACCTCGTGCTCCAGGCTGCCGGCGCCTTCAGCGAACCGGGTGAGAGAGCCTGGCGATGAGCAGGGCCCGGAAGAAGCGCGTGCTGCGCGCTCGACGAGTTCAGGAAGTGCCACACTCTCCGACCCATGGTCGCGTTGAAGCGGCGGTGGGCCTCGTACTGGCCCGGCGCGGACGTCGACGCGATGGGGCGCGATGTCGCGGTGAGGGCCGAGGCGGCCGCGAAGGCCTGGGGCCTGCGTGGACCTACGCCGTTGACCGGCGGTCACGTCGCGCTGGTACTCGCCACCGACGACGTCGTGCTCAAGGTCCACCCGCGCGGCCACGCCGACGACGAGCACCTCGTTGCGGAGCGGGCGGCACTCGCGTCGTGGGCGCCGACTGGGGTCGTCCCCCGGCTGGTCGGCTGGCGCGACGGCGGGTTCACCTTGCTCATGGAGCGGCTCGTGCCCGGCACGCCACTCGACGCGAGCGAAGTCACGTGGGAGGAGCGGCTCGAGGTCGTCGGCGCGCTCATCAGGCGCCTGCACGACTCGTCACCGCCGCCGACTTCCATCCCCCACATCGGAGGCGCGTACGCCCGGGCTTGGCGGCGGGTGCTTGGCGACTCGTCGCTGCTGGAGCCGGCGGGCGATGATGTTCTGCTGCACGCCGACCTGCATGGCGGCAACGTGCTTCGCCACGGTTCCGCCTGGCGCGTCATCGACCCTCACGCCGTGCGCGGCGATCGGCACGCCGACGTATGGGCTCTCATCGATCCACTCGCTCCTGCAGCGCCGAACGAGCGGACGGCCTGGAGCTGGGTTGAGCGCTATGCCGACGCGGCCAACCTCGACGCCGGTCGGGCGGCGGAATGGACCTCTTTGCGGGCGCGGGGCGAGGCGCTGAACGGCGCGGATGGCGACGCGGCCTGGGAAGCAAGGCTCCGGCGGACGGCGGATCTGCTCAGCGCGTGACTCCGGCGATCGCGCCACGCCCGAGACCCGCGCCCCCGCCGCTTTCGCCGCGGCACGTTGGGCCACCCCCGCGCCCTCGTCCTTCCGGGTCTAGACGCGAAGCAGAGGAAAGACGCCCGGCCTACGCGCGCGTGAGCTTCTTGTAGGAGATCCGGTGCGGGCGATCGGCCTCGGCGCCGAGCATCTCGCGGCGGTGCTCCTCGTACGCCTCGAAGTTGCCCTCGAACCAGGTCACCTGCGAGTCGCCCTCGAAGGCGAGGACGTGGGTCGCCACGCGGTCGAGGAACCAGCGATCGTGGGAGATGATCACCGCGCAGCCCGGGAAGGACAGCACCGCCTCCTCGAGCGCCCGCAGGGTGTCGACGTCGAGGTCGTTCGTCGGCTCGTCGAGGAGCAGGACGTTGCCGCCCGAGCGCAGCAGCTTGGCCATCTGCAGCCGGTTGCGCTCGCCGCCGGAGAGCTTGCCGACCTTCTTCTGCTGGTCGGAGCCCTTGAAGTTGAAGTTCGCCACGTACTGGCGCGAGTTGAACTCGCGGTCGCCGACCTTGATGTGCTCGTAGCCGCCCGAGATCTCCTCCCAGACGTTCTTGTCGTCGTCGAGCGCGTCGCGCGACTGGTCGACGTAGGCGAGCTGGACCGTCTCGCCCACGCGCAGGCCGCCGGCGTCGGGCGTCTCCTCGCCCACGATCATCCGGAACAGCGTCGTCTTGCCCGCGCCGTTCGGGCCGATGACCCCGACGATCCCCGCCGGCGGGAGCGAGAACGAGAGGTCCTCGATGAGCAGGCGGTCGCCGAAGCCCTTGCGCAGGCCGTCGGACTCGATGACCACGTCGCCCAGGCGCGGGCCCGGCGGGATGTGGATCTGCACCTGGTCGAGCTTGGCGTTGCGCTCCTCGGCCAGCAGGTTCTCATAGTTGTTGAGGCGCGCCTTGGACTTCTTGCGCCGGCCCTTCGGGTTCTCGCGCACCCACTCGAGCTCGGCGGCGATCGTCCGCTGGCGGGCGGACTCCTTCTTCTCCTCCTGCGCGAGCCGGGCCTGCTTCTGCTCGAGCCACGAGGAGTAGTTGCCCTGGAAGGGAATGCCGCGGCCACGGTCGAGCTCGAGGATCCAGCCCGCCACGTTGTCGAGGAAGTACCGGTCGTGGGTGACCGCCACGACGGTCCCCTTGTACTCCTCGAGGTGGCGCTCGAGCCAGCCGACCGACTCCGCGTCGAGGTGGTTGGTCGGCTCGTCGAGGAGCAGGAGGTCGGGCGCGGAGAGGAGCAGGCGGCACAGCGCGACGCGCCGGCGCTCGCCGCCGGAGAGGACGGAGACGTCCGCGTCGCCCGGCGGGAGGCGCAGGGCGTCCATCGCCGTGTCGAGCATCGTGTCGAGGTTCCAGGCGTCGGCGGCGTCGATGCGCTCCTGCAGGCGGCCGAACTCGTCGGCGGTCTCGTCGGAGTAGTTCGCGGCGAGCTCGTTGAAGCGGTCGAGCAGGGCCCGGGTCTCGGCCACCGCCTCCTCCACGTTGCCGCGGACGTCCTTGCTCTCGTCGAGCTGCGGCTCCTGCTCGAGCAGACCGACCGTCGCGCCGGGCGCGAGGGCGGCGTCGCCGCGGTACTCGTGGTCCTGCCCGGCCATGATCCGCAGGAGGGTCGACTTGCCCGACCCGTTGAGCCCGAGGACGCCGATCTTGGCGCCCGGCATGAACGAGAGCGAGATGTCCTTGAGCACCTCCTTGTCCGGGGGATGGACGCGGGAGAGCTTGTACATGGTGAAGATGTACTGGGAGGACACGCGTTCGAGGATAGGCACCCGACTCGACCGCGTGGCCAGGCGCGACCGCCGGATCTGTGCCATCCGGTCGATCGCGAAGCGCCGGCGCACGGCCGATCATGTCGGTATGAAGCCCCTGATCGGCGTCACGACGTCGGAGATGCGCCGCGGCGAGCTCGCGACCCTGCGCCGCCACGGCGAGCCGGCCCATCCCGAGATGGCCCTCGGGCTGACCTACCTGCAGGCGGTCGAGCGGGCGGGCGGCATGCCGGTCGTCCTCCCGCCGCTCGCGGCGAGCGAGGTCGCGAGCCTGCTCGACCGGCTCGACGGGATCTGCTTGAGCGGGGGGCCGGACCTCGACCCGAGCACCTACGGTGCCCGCGAGCGCCACCCGGAGCTGGGCGACACCGAGGCGGAGCTCGACGCCTTCGAGCTCGCCGTCGCGCGGGAGGCCGACGCCCGCGGCCTGCCGCTGCTCGGCGTCTGCCGCGGGGCGCAGACGCTCAACGTCGCGCGCGGCGGCACGCTGCACCAGGACGTCCCGGGCCACCGGCAGTCAGAGCTGGCCTCGGTGCCGACCCACGACGTCTCGCTCGTCCTGCACTCCAACACGGGCCGCATCACCGGCGCCTCGAAGCTCGCGGTCAACTCCTTCCACCACCAGGCGGTCGACGAGCTGGGCGACGGTCTCTCCGTGTCGGCCCGGGCCGGCGACGGCACGGTGGAGGCGATCGAGTGCCGGGCGCACCCGTTCCTGGTCGGCGTGCAGTGGCACGCCGAGACGCTCGTCGCGCACCCGGCCCACGGCGCGCTGTTCCGCGGGCTCGTCCGGGCGGCCTCCGGCGCGGTGGGGATCCGGCGCCCGAGCTTCACCCGCGCCGCCTAGTGGCCGTCCCCGCAAGTACGGTGCGTCTCCGGCGGCGTCCGGACGCGCCTGACGGCCGCCGCTGCCCGCCCCCGTAACCCCGCTACGCAGCCGGGCAGCGGCGACCGCCAGCCACGCCCGGCCACTCGCCGGAGCCGGACCGTACTTCCGGGGACGACCACGAGCTGACCGGTCCGCTCCCGTAAGCTGGCGGGGCGATGTCCACCGCCCCGGGCCGCGAGGCCGAGCACCGCGAGCCGCCCTTCGCCGTGCGCCGACACACCGCGCACGACGCGACGGTGCTGGTCCTCGAGGGGGATCTCGACATCGTCTCCGCCGAGCTGGCGGGCGAGGCGCTCAGCGACGCCCAGGCCGCCGGCGGCACGGTGGTCCTCGACCTCACCGGGCTGCGCTTCATGGA
>CALMNS010000134.1:18628-24729 GCA_937871635.1 uncultured Solirubrobacter sp. | reverse complement strand
ATACCGAAGCGCCCGCCGGCAGTCACGCGGTCGAACGACGGCCGCGCCCAGCGCCGGGCGGGCGCGGGCGTCGCGGTGACGTCGATGGCGCTCACGCCGCCACCGGCGCGTCCGGCACGGCGCTTAGCAGCGCACGCGTGTACTCGTGCGAGGGCCGCAGCACGATGTCGTCGGGGGCGCCGTGCTCGACCAGGGCGCCCTCGGTCATCACGACGATGCGGTCGGCGACGAGGCGCGCGGCGGCCAGGTCATGGGTGACGAACACCATCGCGAAGCCGAGCTCGCGCCGCAGCTCGCCGAGAAGGTTGAGCACGGTGGCCGCCAGCGAGGCGTCGAGCGCAGAGATCGGCTCGTCGCAGAGCAGCAGCTCCGGGGGGTCGACGATCGCGCGGGCCAGGGCGACGCGCTGGCGCTGACCGCCGGAGAGCTCACGCGGCGTCAGCGCGGCGGCGTCGGCACCCAGCCCGAGCCTGACGAGCACCTCCGCGATGCGTACGTCGCGCTCGCCCGACGGGCGGTCGCGGATGCGGTCGGCGAGCAGCTCGCCGACCGTCAGCCACGGGGTCAGCGACGACCCGGCGTCCTGGAAGACCATCTGCGGGCGCTTGTCTGGGACCCGGACGGTCCCGCTCGACGGCGCCTGGAGCCCAGCGAGGACACGCAGGAGGGTGCTCTTGCCGCTCCCGCTTTCCCCGACCAGCGCCACGGACTCCCCCGGCGCGACCCGCAGGTCGATCCCCCGCAGGACCTCGGGGCCCGCGCTGCGCCGCAGCAGTCTCCGGACCGGGAAGGCCACGCGCACGCCGCTGAGCTCGGCCCCGCCGCGGCCGGTGGCGTAGGTCGACCACGGGAGCCGCGGCAGGGGATGCTCCACCGACGGCTCGTCGTTGAAGTGGCAGGCGGACGCGCCGGCGTGCTTCGGGGTGGAGAGGAGCGCGGGGCGCCGGTCGAGGCACATGGCTTCCGCCCGCGGGCAGCGGGGGGAGAACGAGCAGCCCGGCACGTCGACCGCGGGGTCGGGCGGCTCCCCCGGCAGCATGGGGAGCTGACGCCCGGGGTCCGCGTCGAGGCCGATCCGGGCGCTCAGGAGCGCGCCCGTGTACGGGTGCGCTGGGCTCGTCAGCGTGCCGGAGGTCGGGCCGAGCTCCACGACGCGCCCTGCGTACATGACGCAGATCCGGTCGGCGACGTTGCGCGCAACGGCGAGGTCGTGGGTGACGAGCACGATCGCGCAGCCGAACTCGTCGCGGACCTGGCGGAAGAGCCGCAACACCTGCGCCTGGACGGTCACGTCGAGTGCGGTGGTCGGCTCGTCGGCGATGACGAGCTTCGGGCTACCGGCCAGGGCGATGGCGAGCATGACGCGCTGGCGCAGGCCGCCGGAGAGCTCGTGCGGGAACTGGCGCATCCGGCGCGTCGCGTCCGCGATCCCGCAGGCGTCGAGCAGCCGCGCCGCCTCGGCCTCGCTTCCGGCTACCTCGAGCACCTGCCGCCCGACGCGCATCGTCGGGTTCAGCGAGCTCATCGGGTCTTGGAAGACCGCGCCCAGGTCGTCGCGCCGGGCGATCCGGCGCGCCCCCTCGTCCGCCGTGACCATGTCGACCGCACCCACCACGGCGCTGCCCTCCACGACGGCGCCGGGGGGCAGCAGCCCCAGCAGCGAGAGCCCGAGGACCGTCTTGCCCGACCCGGACTCGCCGACCAGGCCGACGATCTCCCCCTCGGCGATGGCGAGGTCGACGCCCCGGACCGCGCGCAGGGGCCGACCGCGACGCGAGAAGGTCACGCGGAGGTCGGCGAGCGTCGCGACGGGACCGGACCCGTCGTGCGCCCCCGGGACGCGCGGTTGAGAGGCGCGCGACGCCATGTCTAGGGGAGCTGGGACATGCCCGCCGGGACGGGGGCGGCGACCCCGGGACGCGGTGCGCCGCGGTAGGCCGTGAAGGCGTGGGCGATCTCGGCGCTGGAGCGCAGGGCGCCGGTCTGGAGGTACTCCATGGCCGCCAGTGCAGCGTCGTGCGCTGCCTGGCCGGAGCCGCCGACGACGTCCTCAGCGACGCGGACGTGGTAGTCGTGCTGGTGAGCGTCGACGAACGTGTAGTGCACGCAGACGTCGGTCAGGGCTCCGCAGAGGACGATGGTCTCGGCCTTGAGCCCTCTGAGCAGAATCTCGAGGTCCGTGCCGAAGAAGGCCGAGTACCGGCGCTTGGGCACGAAGTACTCGTCGGCCTGCGGGGTCAGCTCGGGGACGAGGGCCGTGTCGGGGTCGTCCTCCACGCAGTGCACGTCCTCGTCGCCGTCGAGCTCGCGCCCGAAGTCGACGTGGGTCCGAGCGTGGCGCTCCTGCACGAAGACGACTGGGATTGAGGCCGAGCGCGCGGCGCGGACGAGCCCGAGCGCACGGGCCACCCGGTCCTCGTAGCCCGGCATCTGCGCAATCGCGTAGTTGTCGTTGTAGCCGGCCATCTGGTGGTCGATCGAGACGAGGACGGGACGTCCGACGAGCAGATCAGGCACGGGGCCTCCTTGTTCCGTTGGGGTTGGCCGGCGCCCTCGGCGCGGCGGGCGCACAGGACTCCCGGATGACCAAGCGGGTGTCGAGCACGATGCGGCGCGGGCGGGCGGCCTCGCCGGCGAGCAGGTTGAGCAGGAGCCGCATCGCGAGGGCTCCCTGCTCGTCGGTGGGCCGTCCGATCACCGTCAGCGGCGGGTCGAGCAGCTCGGCGAGGTGCAGGTCGTCGAAGCCGATCACCGAGAGCTCGCCGGGGACGCCGACACGCATGTCGTGCAGGGCGCGCAGCACGCCGGCGCACATGAGGTTGTTGGCGACGAAGATGGCGGTGGGCGGCGTCTCAAGGGCAAGCATGCGCAGCGCCGTCTGGTAGCCGCCCTCCTCTCGGAAGTCGCTGATCTGCACGCGACCGGGCGCGAGCTCGACTCCCCGCTGCTCGAGGACGGCGAGGAAGCCGTCGTGGCGCGTCCGGCCGGGCGTCGTGTTCAGGGGACCGCAGATCACCCCGATGTCGGTGTGCCCGAGGTCGAGCAGGTAGCGGGCCGCCTGCGCGGCGCCGCCCTCGTTGTCGACGAGGACGGCGTTGAAGCGCTCGGGCTCGCCGCACTCGCGGTCGAGCAGCACGGTTGGCATCCTGGCCGCCTCGAGGCGCGCGCCCGCGGCGGGCGACTCGTCGGCCGGCGTGAGGATGACCCCATCCACGCGTCCGTACAGGTCGGCGATGATCCCAGACTCGCGGGCGCCGTCCTCTTCGGAGTTGTAGAGGAAGATGTTGTAGCCCTCCTTGCGGGCGATCGAGTCGACACCCTTCACCACCGACGCGAAATACGGATTGGTGATGTCTGGGACGACGACCGCGACGGAGCGGGTGACGCGCGACTTGAGCGACTGCGCCGCCGGCTGGGGGCGGAAACCCAAGTCCTCGATCGCTTGCCGGACCCGCTCGGCCGCGCGCACGTTGGCGCCTCGCAGATGCCGCGAGACGGTCGCGACTGACACCTCGGCGACGCGCGCGACGTCATGGATCGTGGGTGGGGTAGCGGGCGAAGTGGAGATCGGAGAGACCGTTTCGTGTAACCGATATCAGTAGGGCCGGAGGTGTATCGAGTCGAGTCGCCGGAGTCAACTGGCAACCGTCGCGAGCGCAGTCCGCCGATCTCTTCGCACCGAACTGATCGCCCCAGCGAAGACGAGCACATCGCGCCCCAGCAAGGCGAGCACATCGCCCGCGCTCTTGGGCGTGTCTGGGACGGCCAGCCTGACGAGTCCGCCCATTCTTGGCGCCGCGTCGAGTCGGGCCAGTCGGGAGAGAAGCTATCGACTTACAAGGGGACTGGATATCTCAGTCGCAACTGGATACTCTAAGCAGAAGCGAAGAGGAGAGCAATGTCCCACCATCTGTTCGCGCATCTCGCGCACGTCGAGGTGCTCACGCCTGATCCAGAAGCCTCACTGCGCTGGTACACGGACGTGCTCGGACTCGTTGAGTCCGAGCGAGACGGCGAGTCCATCTATCTGCGCGGCTGGGGGGAGTGGTCTCATCACAGCCTGAAGCTGACCGAGGCCGCTCAACCCGGCTTGGAGCACATCGGTTGGCGGGCGTGGAGCGCCGACCATCTAGACCGCGCGGTGTCGCGACTCGAGCAGAGGGGCACACCCGGGGAGTGGCGGGAGGCGGAGACCGGCCACGGCCCGTCCTACCGGTTCCACGGTCCCGGAGGGCACGCGCACGAGGTCTTCTGGGAGACCCAGCGCTACGAGCCCCCGGCGGACATGGTCTCGCCCTACCCGAACCGCCCGCAACGGTACGTCCCGCGGGGAATCGCTCCTCGACAGATCGACCACGTGACGGTCATGACGGCCGACCCGGTCGGCGACGCCGAGTGGTACCGCGACGTCCTGGGATTCACCTTCACGGAGTACACCGTGCTCGACAACGCCGACCTCCCGGTCTTCGCGATGGTCACCAACAACGAGAAGTCACACGATCTCGGTCTGATCCTCGACCAGAGCAACACTCCGGGCAGGCTTCACCACGTCGCATGGTGGGTCGACACGCGCGATGAGGTGCTGCGCGCCGCCGACATCCTGCTGAACGCCGACACCCCGATCGAGTACGGCCCCGGCCGGCACGGGATGGGCGAGCAGGACTATCTGTACGTCCGTGAGCCGGGTGGCTCTCGCGTCGAGATCAACACGGGCGGCTACCGCCTCTACGAGCCGGACTGGGAGACGCGCAAGTGGACGCCGGCCCAGGGCTCCAACACCTTCTACAAGAATGTCCCCGCCCCGGACTCGATGATGGAGGGCACCCCGCCCGCCGAAGTCAAGGAGCTCCTGCACGAGGACACCGCCAACCCCTGGGCCGCCGAGAGCGTCCGGTAAGCGAGGAGGAGCGGTCATGGGAGCGGTCAACAACGTCCTGGTCGTCGGCGCGGGCATCGGTGGGCTCGGCGCGGCCGCCGCGCTCGCACAGCGTGGCATCGATGTCGACATCATCGAGATCCGGCCACACAGCACGGTCTTCGGGGTAGGGATCAACCAGCCCGGCAACTCCCTGCGGGCGTTGCGGGACATCGGCGTGCTCGAAGAGGTGAAAGCCGCGGGCTACGAGTTCGACGGCTGGCGGTTCAAGGACTACAAGGACAACCTGATCGTCGACGTCCCGAGCGGGACTGGCGACGACGAGATTCCGGGGAACGTTGCGCTCACCCGGCGCGACTTGCATGACATCCTCATCGGGGCCGTCGAGCGCGCAGGGGTCGAGGTCCGATACGGCGTCACCGCCGACGAGCTCGACGACCGCGGCGACAGCGTCCACGTCACGTTCTCTGACGGCACGACGGGCCTGTACGACCTGGTGGCCGGCTTCGATGGGATCAAGTCCCGCATCCGCGGCCAGCTCTTCGGTGAGACCCACCGGCCGGTCTACACGGGCTACGCCGTATGGCGGGTGACCATCCCGCGCACCGGGCCGCCGCGGCTCGGTGGGATCTACCAGGGCATCAACGCCAAGGGCGGCTACATCCCGCTCAATGAGCGCGAGATGTACCTCTTCCTCGTCACCCCGGAGCCCCAGGACCAGCGCTACGAGAAGGAGCAGTTTCCCGACCTTCTCCGCGAGCGGCTGGAGCAGTTCGAGGGCATCCCGGCCGAGGTGCGCGAGCAGCTCGGTCCGCACTCTGAGATCGTCTACAGCCCGCTCACCGAGGTCCTGCTCCCCGAGCCCTGGCACCGCGGCCGGATCGTCGTCGCGGGCGATGCAGCACACGCCTGCACCCCGCACATCACTCAGGGCGCGGGCATGGCCCTTGAGGACGCCACCGTGCTCGCCGACGAGCTCGACAAGGACTGGTCGGTCGAGGAGGCGCTCGTCGCCTTCGCCAAGCGACGATACCCGCGGGCGAAGCTCGTGCAGGACGTGTCGCGCGGGATCCTCAACGCCGAGATGCAGGTCGTCTCCGACGATGCACTCAGCCATGCCGTCGAGCACATGGCCGCGGAGCTCCCCGGGCAGGTCGGCGGGGTCGACGCGATCCTGCGCCAGCCGGCCTGAGCCGTGCGCCTCGTGGACCTCTCGGTGCCCATC
>CALMNS010000134.1:0-18618 GCA_937871635.1 uncultured Solirubrobacter sp. | reverse complement strand
GGCGGGCTTAATGGCGAACGAGATCGAGTACTTCTCGCACGCCAACGGGGCCCAGGAGGTCGAGGAGATGTACGGCGTGCCGGCGCGCCTGCTGCGCGACGGCGAGGGTTGGGCTCGTGAGCGGGTCACGCTCGGAACCCACAATTCGACCCACGTCGACGCGCCGTACCACTACAACTCGACGATCCAGGGACAGCCCGCGCGGACGATCGACGAGCTGCCGCTCGAACGGTTCTTCGGCCCGGGCGTGGTGATCGACGCGACCGACCGCCTGGACGGCGAGGTGCTCGATGCCGCCGACATGGAGGCGGGGATCGCGGCGGCCGGCCACGACCTCAAGCCGGGCGACATCGTTCTCATCCGCACTGGCCGGGACTCCTTCTACGGCGAGCCCGGATATATGGACCGCGGACCGGGCGCGACGGCCGGCGCCACCCAATGGCTCTACGAGAAGGGCGTGCGGGTGATGGGCGTCGACGCCTGGGGCTGGGACCGCCCGCTGAAGCTGCAGGCCGCCGACGCGTTGGCCTCCGACGCCCCCGGCGTGTTCTGGGAAGCTCACCAGGCCGACCTCGACTACTGCCAGCTCGAGCGGCTGGCCAACCTCGGCGCCCTGCCCCCGACCGGCTTCTCCGTGGCCTGCTTCCCGTTGCGCCTCCATCGCGCGAGCGCGGCCCCGGCTCGCGTAGTGGCGTTCCTCCAGGACTGACCGTGCGGCTGATCGACGCCCACGCACACCTGGTCCCCGGCGACTACCTCGCGGAGCTCGAGCGGCGCGACCTGCGCACCATCGAGCCGGACTGGGACATCGAGACCACCTACGCATTCATGGACCGGCACGGGATCGATGCTGCGGTCCTTTCGCTCGCGCCTCCTGGCGTGGCCTTCGGCGACGACGGGCTCGCACGCGAGCTCGCCCGGATGGTCAACGAGCACACCGCCTCGGTCGTCGGCTCGGACCCGAGCCGGTTCGCCGGGCTGGCGATCCTCCCGCTCCCCGACCTCGAGGGAGCCGTCGAGGAGGTCGCCTACGCGCTCGATGTACTCCGGCTCGACGGGATTCGCCTGCTCTCGAACGTCGAGGGCACCTACCCGGGCGAGCCCGCGTGGGCACCGGTCTTCGACGCGCTCGACGACAGGGGCGCCTACGTGCTCCTGCACCCGACGAACCCGGCGGCTCCGCTCGCGCTGCCGGAGCATCCGGCTTGGCTCTATGAGTTCCCGTTCGACACCACGCGGGCGGTGGCGGACCTGGTCTACTCAGGGACCCTCGAGCGGTGCCCGAACCTCCGCCTCCAAGTGGCCCACCTCGGCGGCGCGGTGCCGTTCCTGGCCGATCGTCTGGCGTCCTTGGCCGACCGCGAGCCCGAAAGGGCGCGCGAGGCCCCGGCGGGTCTTCACGGCTATCTCGGTCGCCTCTTCTATGACACCGGCCTCTCCAACAGCGCCGCACCGGTCGCTGCTGCGCGCGCCGTGGCCCCCTTTCAACAGTTCGTCTTCGGGACGGACTGGCCCTACGCGGCGCTGCCCGACAGCGGCGATCCCGCCCCGGGGCTGGCCGGCTTAGACGAAGCCGAACGACGTGCGCTGATGGGCGACCACATCGGCGCGCTCATTCCGCGACTGGTCGAGCACTGAGGACCAATTGCGCATCGTCACGTTCAAGAACGGCACTTCGGAATGGCGTGGAACCTGAGCCATGCCGGCGTCTCAGACCAAGCTGGAGCTCGCGGAGGTGGAGGCCCTGGCGCGCGAGTGCAATCGCTGGGGCCGGTGGGGCCCCGAGGATGAGCTCGGCGCCCTGAACTTCATCGATGCCGGGGCGATCGCGGCTGCCGCCCGTCTCGTGCGCCGCGGCGAGGCCATCTCGTGCGCCATGCCCTACGACCAGTCCGGACCCCAGAAGGGCGACCTCGGCCGGACCAACCCAGTGCACTACATGATCCAGGACGGGGGGGACATCGCGCTGGGCGCGCAGGACCACCTGGCCGGGCTGCGCTACGCGGACGACGCGGTGACGATGCCGCTGCAGTCCGGCACCCACTGGGACGCCTTCAGCCACATCTTCTACGACGGCAAGATGTACAACGGCTTCGGCCTCGAGTCGGTGACGAGCTCCGGCGCCGTCCACAACGCGCTGGAGACGATGCGCGAGCACATGATCGGCCGGGGCGTCCTGCTCGACTTCCCCCGCTTCCGCGGCATCGACTGGCTCGAACCGGGCGAGGGGATCGACGGGGAGGAGCTCGCCGCCTGCGCAGCGGCCCAGAACGTCGAGGTCCGCCGCGGGGACATCCTCCTGATCCGGACCGGTCACCTACGTCAAGCCCACGAGCGGGGCTGGGGTGAGTTCACCGGCGGCGACGCGCCCGGCCTGGCCCTGGCGTCCGCGCGGTTCATCTGCGAGCGCGAGGTCGCGGCGTTCGCCACGGACACCTGGGGCTGCGAGGTACGGCCCAACGAGACCGATGCCATCTACCAACCGCTGCACGTCGTGCTGCTCGTCAACGCCGGGGTGCCGTTCGGCGAGATGTTCGACTTCGAGGAGCTGGCGCGCGACTGTGCCGAGGACGGCGTCCACGAGTTCCTGTTCGTCGCCGCGCCGCTTCCCTTCTCCGGTGCGGTCGGCGGTCCCGTCAACCCGATCGCAATCAAGTGACCTCCCCGTCGTCGACCGACCGCGTCACAGGCGTCCAGTTCTACGACTTGTCGCACCCCTGGGGCCACGACGCTCCCCTGTGGCCGTACTTCCCGGACGTGAAGATCGAGCGCTTCCACTATCACGCGAAGTCCGGGGTCCTGTCTCAACAGATCACGACGTTCATGCACTGCACGACGCACACCGATGCGCCGGCCCATGTCGTCGAAGGCGCGGCCTTCATGGACGAGGTGCCGCTCGCGTCGTACTTCGGCACGGGCGTCGTCGTGTCCATCCCGAAGGAGAAGTGGGAGGTCGTCACCGCCGAGGATCTCGAGAACGCCAGTCCGGAGATCCGCGAGGGCGACATCGTGATCGTCAACACGGGTTGGCATCGGTTCTACGGCGACAGCCGCAGATACTTCATCGAGTCGCCCGGGACCTACAAGGAAGCGGGCGAGTGGCTCCGCGACAAGGGCATCAAGGGTTTCGGAATCGACTGCCAAGCGCTCGACCATCCCCTCGGCACGGCCATCGGCCCGCAGCCCAACGGCCCGTTGATCGACGGTGTGCTGGAGGAGTACAGGGCGCACACCGGGCGCGAGGCCGCCGACGACTTCCCCGAGTGGGAGCCGTGCCATCGGGCGTTGCTGGGCAACGGCATCGTCGGCTTTGAGAACGTCGGCGGGCAGATCGACGCCGTCACCGGCAAGCGCGTGACGTTCGCCGCGTTCCCCTGGCGCTGGACGAAGGGCGACGGCTGTATCGTTCGCCTCGTCGCCATGCTCGACCCCTCCGGCGAGTTCCGCATGGAGACGGGCGCGTGAGCAAGCCGCTACTGCGGGTCCGCGGACTGTCGAAGTCCTTCCCGGGGCTGCGCGCGCTCGACGGGGTCGACCTTGAGGTGGCCTCGGGCGAGGTGCTCGCGGTCGTCGGCCAGAACGGCTCAGGCAAGTCGACGCTGGTCAAGGTGCTCGCCGGCCTGCACTCCCCGGACCCCGGCGCGGAGATCGAGTTGCGCGGGGCCGACGGCGTGACGGTCAGCGGCGCCGAGGCGCAGGCCGAGCTGCACTTCATCCACCAGGACCTCGGCCTCATCCCCCTGCTCTCGACGGTCGAGAACCTCGATCTTGGCAAGTCCCACCGCGGCCTGGGACTGGCGCCGGCGGCCCGGCGCGAGGAGACGCGCCGCGCCCGCGAGCTGATCAGCCGCTTTGGCGCGTCGTTCGACGTCACGCAGCCGCTCGTCCTGCTGTCGGCGGCCGAGCGCGCGATCGTGGCGATCGCCCGGGCGCTCGAGGGCTGGGAGCGCGACGACCACGTCCTCGTGCTCGACGAGCCCACCGCCGCCCTGCATGGTGATGAGGTCGATCGGCTGTTCGAGGCCGTGCGCCACGTCGCGGCCCGCGGCGCCGGCGTCATCTTCATCTCCCACCGCCTCGACGAGGTCCTGGACATCGCCGATCGCGTCGTCGCTCTGCGCGACGGGCGGGTGGTCGCCGATGTCCCCGCCGGCGGGTTCGACCGCGCGGCGCTGGTGCATATGATCACCGGCCGCGAGCTCGAGGAGACTCGCGTCGAGCGGACCGCCCCGCTGGGCGAGCCCGTGCTGCGCGTCGATGGGCTCCTAGGCGCGACCGTTGAGGACTTCGCCGCCGAGGTGCGCGCCGGCGAGATCGTCGGCATCACCGGCCTGCTCGGCTCAGGTCGCGAGCACATCGCCGGGCTGGTGTTCGGCTCGGTGATGCGCCGCGGCGGCGCGGTGCGCGTCGGCTCAGAGGACCTGCCCGGCGGGAGCCCGACGAAGGCGGTTGGCCAGGGGGTCGCGTTCGTCCCCGCGGACCGCCACGCGCAGGGCGCGGTGATGACCATGAACGTCCGCGAGAACCTCACGCTGCCCCGGCTGGGGCCGTTGCGCCGCCTGATGGGCCGGCTCGACGGCCGTGCCGAGCGCGCCGAGTGCGACCACTGGATCGGCGAGGTCGGGCTGCGCCCGGCGGAGCCTGAGCGGGCGCTCGACCTCTTCAGCGGCGGCAACCAGCAGAAGGTCGTGCTGGCCAAGTGGCTGCGCAACAAGCCCCGGGTGCTCCTGCTCGACGAGCCGACCCAGGGGGTCGACGTCGGCGCCAAGGCGTCGATCTACGAGCTGGTCGCCCGAGCCGCGAAGGAGGGCGCCAGCGTGGTCATCGCCTCGTCGGACACGAAAGAACTCACCCTGCTGTGCGACCGGGTGATCGTCATGCGCGACGGCCGCGCTGTCGCGGAGCTGTCGGGCGACCAGATCACTGAGGCGCACCTTGTGCGTGAGAGCCTTGGCCTGTCAGAGGCCCTGCCCCCCGACCCGGCGGAAGGTCAGCATGCCCGATAGCGCCGCCCGCCCGAGCCGCATGGTGCAGGCGCTGTCCTTCCGGAACATCAGCGCTCTGTACATCTTCGCGGCGCTGTTCGCGATCTTCGCCATCTGGGTCCCCGACACGTTCCTGACCGCGACGAACTTCCGCACGCTGCTCGACAACCAGGCGCTGACCGCCATCGTCGCGGTCGGCCTGGTGGTGGCCCTCAGCGCCGGTCTGTTCAACCTTGCCGTCGGCGCGGAGGTGGGCTTCGGCTCGATCCTCGTCGCCTACCTGCTCTCCAAGCAGGACATCGGCATCGCGCCCGCCATGGTGCTGACGATTCTGGCGGGTGGCCTCATCGGCATCGTGAGCGGGCTGCTCGTGGTGTACGCGCGGATCGACTCGTTCATCGCCACGCTCGGCATGAGCTCGGTGCTGCTGGCCGGCGTCGCCTGGGTCTCCAACAGCCAGCAGATCCTCGACCTCGGCGCGTCGTTCCAGGAGGTGGGAACCGGGCAGATTGTGGGCATCACGTATCCCGTCTACATGATGGCCGCACTCGGCCTGCTGGTCTGGTACGTCCTCGAGCGCACCCCGGCGGGCAGGCGGGTCTACGCGACCGGCGGCAACATCGAGGCCGCGCGCCTGGCAGGCGTCCGCACCAACCGGGTGATCATCTTCTCGCTCGCGGCGTGCGGCGTGCTCGCCGCGATCGCCGGCGTGCTCGCCTCCTCGCGACTGGCCACGGGCGATCCGACGACGGGCCCGTCGTTCCTCCTTCCCGCGTTCGCGGCAGCGTTCCTCGGCTCGACCCAGTTCCGCGGCGGCCGCTACAACGTCGCCGGGACGATCGTCGCCGCGTATGTGCTCGCCACCGGGGTCAAGGGGCTGCAGCTGGCGGGCGCGCCGATCTGGATTCCCGACCTCTTCAACGGTGTGGCGCTGCTGCTGGCGGTCGGCCTGTCGAAGTTCCAGCGGACCGCCGGGCGCGCCTCGGCGATCGGGCGCATGATCGGCCGCGACCGGGCCGGCCGGCGGGCCGAGGCGGCCGAAGCGGCGGCACCGTGACCGCGTCGCGAGTCGCGGTCATCGGAGGTGGCCTCATGGGCCACGGCATTGCCCAGGTGTTCGCCGAGACCGGCCACGACGTCCGCATCCACGACCCGGCGGCCGACGTGCTGGCCTCGGTGCCCGAGCGGGTGGCGACCAACCTCACGGCTCTCGGGCGCTCGCGAGCGCCCGCGGAGCGCATCGTCCTTTGCCCCACCCTGCCCGACGCCGTCGCCGGGGCGGACTGGGTCTTCGAGGCCGCACCCGAGCGGCTCGAGGTCAAGCGAGCGGTCTTCGCCGAGCTCGAGGCGTGCGCGCCGGCCCGCGCCGTGCTGGCAACCAACACGTCGGTGATCCCGGTCGGGCGGATCGCCGCCGGGCTGAGCAGCGCATCGCGCGTCGTCGGAACGCACTGGTGGAACCCGCCTTACCAGGTCCCGCTCGTCGAGGTTGTGGAGGCCGATGCGACCGCACCGGTCGTCGTGCGCCGGACGATCGCGCTGCTCGAGTCGGTCGGCAAGGAGGCCGTCCACGTGCGCCGGGACGTCCCTGGCTTCGTAGGCAACCGCCTGCAGCACGCGCTCTGGCGTGAAGCGTTCGCCCTGGTTGCCGACGGCGTCTGCGACGCCGAAACCGTGGACCGCGTCGTCAAGGCGAGCTTCGGCCGGCGGCTGGCGGTGATGGGGCCGATCGAGACCGCCGACTACGTCGGCCTGGACCTGACCCTTGACATCCACGAGCAGCTCATCGACGACCTCGATCGCACGCCCGGGCCGGCGCCGCTGCTTCGTGAGCTCGTCGACCGGGGCCGCCTCGGCATGAAATCGGGCGAGGGTTTCCGCCGCTGGACGCCCGAGGCCCTCGCGCACGCGCGCGAGACGCTGATCGCCCACCTCACCCAACACCGGCCGGAAGGTCCCGTATGAGCGCCGCCGTCATAACTGCCGCCCTCACTGGCCCGATCGCGTCGAAGGACGACAACCCCAATCTGCCGACCACACCGGAGGAGATCGCCGCCGAGGCCGCCGCGGCAGCGGCGGCGGGCGCTGCCGTCGTCCACGTGCACCTGCGCGACCCCGGGGGTCGGCCGACCGCCGACCTCGAGGTAGCGCGCCGCACGGTCGGGCTCATCGAGGAGCGCACGGACGTGCTGATCCAGCTCTCCACCGGCGTCGGCCTGACCGTCCCGTTCGAGGAGCGCGAGCGGCTCGTCGAGGCGCGGCCCGCGATGGCAACGCTCAACGTCTGCTCGATGACCTTCGGCGCGGGCGAGTTCCGCAACCCCCCCGACGGGGTGCGCCGGCTCGCCTCGCGCATGGGCGAACTGGGGGTGCGCCCGGAGCTCGAGATCTACGACACCGGCCACCTCGAGGTCGCGCTGCGCCTCGCGCAGGAGGGCCTCCTGCCGGAGCCACTGCAGTTCTCGATCGTCCTCGGCGTCTCGGGCGGCGCCGCGGCCACGCCCGAGAACCTGGTGGCGATGGTCGGCCGCCTCCCCGCCGGCGCGATATGGCAGGTCATCGGCATCGGCCGCGGCAACCTCCCGATGACCGCGATCGGCTTGGCGATGGGCGGCAACGCGCGGACCGGGATGGAGGACACCCTGATGCTGCGCCGCGGTTGGCCCGCGTCGGGCAATGGCGAGCTCGTCACGCGGCTCATCGCCGTCGCCCGCGCGCTCGACCGGGAGCCCGCGCCGGTGACCGAGACGCGGGTGCGGCTGCAGCTGACCCCGGCGGAGTCGGCGCGATGAACGCTCCCCGCGTCCTCGTCGTCGGCGGCGGCGTGACCGGCACCTCGGTTGCGATCGCGCTGAGCCGCCAGGGCCTCTCGGTCCGGCTGGCCGAGCGCGAGCCCGAGTTCCGGCCGCTGGGCAGCGGCATCACGCTGGCCGGGCCGGCACTCCGCGGGCTCGACCGCCTCGGCGTGCTCGAGCGGAGCCTCGAGGTCGGAGCGGCGATCGAGAAGATCGCCACCACCGACATCGCGGGCAACGTCCTGCGCTCGATCTCGTTGCCGCCGATGACCGGCGTGAACGGGCCGGGGATGCTGGGGATGATGCGGCCCGCCCTGCAGGACATCCTCGCCGCGGAGGCCGAGGCGGCCGGAGTCGACATCGCCTTCGGCACGGAGATCGTCGCCGCCGAGCCCGACGGCGACGGCGCCATCGTGACGACCGGCGACGACGTGCGCGAGCGGTTCGACCTGGTCGTGCTGGCCGACGGCTGGCGCTCGCGCACTCGCGACGTCCTTTTCGGTCGCGTCGAGCCCGCCTTCCGCCGTCAGGCGGTCTTCCGCGCGGTGGTCCCCAAGGCGCGGGACATCACCACTGGGTTCCTGTTCCACGGCCACGAGCACGTGCACTCGGGGCTCACCCCCACAGGCCCAGAGACCGCGTACATGTTCTGTCTGGTCGCGGTCGACACGAAGGAGCGCCCGCCGCGCGCGCGGCTACCGCAGCTGATGCGCGAGCACCTGCGCGACTTCGGCGGCCTGGCGGCGCAGATGCGCGACGCGATCGGCGGTCCCGACACGGTCGACTACCGCCCGCTCGAATCGTTCATCGTCCGCGCGCCGTGGTGTCGCGGCCGCGTCGCGGTCGCCGGCGACGCGGCGCACCTGACGACCCCTCACCTCGCCGCCGGCGGAGCGATGTGCCTGGAGGACGCGCTCGTCCTCGCCGAGGAGCTCGGCCGCGGCGACACGATCGACGAGGGCCTGCGCCGCTACAGCGAGCGGCGCTTTGAGCGCAGCCGGTACGTCGTCGAGGCCTCCGTGTTCCTCAGCGACGGGCAGATGCGCCCCGACAACGACCCCGAGGCGCACAACGCTCGCTACGCCGAGGCCGTTGGGTTCCTCGCCCAGGAGTACTAAGCCGCGCTCGCGGCGGGAACGCCATCGTCGCCGCCGTGGTGCTGGAGGACCGCCCGCTGCGCGGGACCGCCTGACCGCGCTCCGCCTATCGCTCGCGTGGGGGCGGCATCCACCCGCCCGCTACGGGCGTGCCCAGCCGATTGGGCAGGATTCCGAGGGACTGGATCTCGAGCTCGATCTCATCGCCGGGCTCGAGCTCGCGGCCGATCTCGATCGTCGACCCCCCGTTGCACGTACCCGAGCCGATGAGCCATCCGGGCTCGATCCGCTCGCCCTGCGAAGCCCACGCGACGAGCTCGTCGAACGACCAGATCGCATCAGCGCTGTTCGCGTCGCACAGTGTCTCTCCGTTGACGCGCGCCTGCATCCGGAGCCCGCCGCGCCAGTCGAGCTCGTCGGGAGTCGCGACAACCGGGCCCGCGGCGCAGGCGAAGTGCTTGCCCTTGCAGGGGCCCAGACGGCCGGTCATCTCCTGCATCTGAATGTCGCGTGCGCTGAAGTCGTTGAGGATCGTGAACCCGAAGATGTGCTTCACCGCCTGGTCCGAAGTCAGGTCGCTGCCGGCGAGGCCGACGACGATCCCCAGCTCGAGCTCGTAATCCATCCGCTTGGTGTAGTGCGGCCACGGCACCTCGTCGCCCGGACCGATGAACGAGTCCGGGTTGCCCAGGTAGGCCACCGGCAGCTCGTACATCACCTCGGGGACCGGGAGACCCTGCAACCGGTAGCCGAAGGAGAAGTGCTCCTCGAAGATCATCGAGTCGCGATAGCCCGACGGATCGAGCGCGTTGACGAGGCGCGGCGACTCGGTGGGCCCGATGTCTCCTGTCGTGTCCTCGAGCGCCGCCTGCGCGGCCTCGAGCAACGCCGGACCGGCCGCGATGGCGGCCGACAGGCTCCCGGGGACCAGTGCTGTGGCAAGCCGCAGGGAGGCGGAGGCGGTCGCTCCCGACCGCTCGAGGCGGCGGCGCTCGGCGGCCCGAAGATCGAGCCACGGGCCGTCTGGGGCGGTGCCCACGACGACCCGCGTCTCCGTCCCATCCGGCCCGTCGTGGCGGCTTCGCGCGAAGTACACGTTCAGCCGCCCCCTGGACCCGTCATCGATCCCGCGTCCTCAGGCGCCGGCATTCCAGAGCTTGCCGAACCGCTCGCCGAAGTCCGGGTAGCCGGTCCAACCCTTGGCCGGATCGAACTTGATGTCCTCCTTGCGCAGGAACTGCAGCGGGCCGATGCCCTTGGCCTCATTGCCGGTCAACTCCTGGCCGCCGATCCGGCGCGCCACGATGTCGAGCGTCGTCCAGATCAGGACGGGGAGGTCGACGCCCAGCCCCGCAGTCTCCTGGCCGTCCTTGATGTACTGGAGATTCGTCGGCCCGGGCGAGTTGCCGATCGTCTCGACGTCGATGCCCGCCGTCTTCAAGGCTGCCGGTACCCCGGTCTGCGCCTCGTCGATGGCGAACACGGCGACCTCGGTATCGGGGTTGGCCTGCAGATCGCTGACGATCTTGCTGGGAGCGCTGTTGCCGATGGTCGTCACCGAGATGTTGACCGTCCGCACCTTGCAGTCCGGGCAGACCTTCCCGATCTCGTTCTCGAACGCCGACGCGACGATCGCGGTGAACGGGAGCTCAGGGACCTTGTAGAGGCTGATGTTCTTCCCCGTCAGCTCCGCGGTCACGTAGTCGGCGAGCAGCTTGCCCTGAAGCCCGGACGCGGGCTCGGCGGCCTGCGGCGCTTCGACGCCCTTGTCCGCGACGCCGACAACGCCGGTGGTGGCGACCGGGATGTCCATGTCTTGGAGCTTCGTCAGGTGCTTCTGCCAGAGCGAGATGTCGATCGCCGTGACGATGACGCCGTCGGGCTGGTTCGCCACCACGCTGGAGAACGCGCTGTCGACGGTGGCCGCGGCCGACCCGGTCTTCACGCGCGAGACCTCGACGCCCATGGTCTTGCCCGCCGGCTCGAGTAGCGTCCAGAACAGGGAGCAGATCGGCGTTCCACAGTCCATATAGGCGATCTTCTTGCCCTTTGGCGACTTCTCCAGGGGCTCGACCACGGGGAACTCGCTGGGCTTCCCGATGTACGGCTTGATCGCCTCGGCGGCGGCGGCCTTGCCCTCCTCGGCATTCGCGCCGGCCGCGGCGCCGCTGTTGTTGCCGGCGTCCCCGCCGCTGTCGTCGCCGCATGCGGCGAGCGCGACGGCGGCGAGCAGCGCTGCGGCCAGCGACATCGCGTTCTTCAACCCGATCGACATTCGAACTCCTCCTCGTGGGATGGGCGAGCACGAACGTATCATCGATGCACCTTAGGATCAACAAATACAATCTGTATCCAGTTAGCAGCCTCGTGCAAAGTCCGTAAGCTTGGTCGCATGGCTGACGACGTTGAGGCCGGGACACGGGACGGGCAGAACGTCTCGCTCGTCTACGAGCAACTGCGCGAGGGGATCCTCCGGGGCCAGGTTCCCGCGGGCGAGACCTCACAGGTCGCGCTTGCTCGCGACCTCGGCGTCGGGCGCACGCCGTTGCGAGAAGCGTTGCGCATGCTCCAGCATGAGGGGCTCGTCATCTCCGAGCCCAATCGCCGCCTACGGGTGGCCGGATTGACGTCCGAGGACGCCGAAGACCTCTACATCATGCGAATCAGCCTCGAGGCCGCCGCGGTCCGGATCACGGTCCCGACGCTGCAGTCCGACGGCATCGCCGAGCTCGAAGGCCACACGGCGCAGATGAACCACTACATGAGCCGGCTCGACCTCGCGGGAATGCGCGTGCCGCACCGAGCGTTCCACGCGCGGCTCGTCGTCGCGGCAGGCACGCGGGTGACGACGCTCATCGCGCAGCTGTTCGATCATGCCGAGCGCTACCGCGTGGCGTTCGGAGGGACGACGCCGGACATGTGGGAGACGCGCAAGGCCGAGCACCGTGCCATCCTGGATGCCGCAGCGGAAGGGGATGCAGACCTGACCGCTCGCAAGCTCGTCGAGCACTACGTGCGTACCGCGGCGCTGGTCTTTGAGGGGCTGGGAAGCGACTACGAACCGCACCGGCTTCGTACGACCATCGCTTCAGTCGCGCCTGGCGCTGAGGCGGCATTCCAGGCCTGAACCCTGAGTGGATACACATTGCCTGATTGTGTATTATGCGCGGGACACGCGGCACTTCTTGGCCGTGGTCTGTGAGGAGGAGTCTTGACCGCCAGTCGCCGTTTCGCGCTCGGAAAGTTCACCGCAGGAGGCCCTGAGTTTCCCGGTCTCGTGCTCGAGGACCGCGTATTCGACCTCTCGTCGCGGTTCGGCGACGAGAAGACCCTGAGCGACCTCATCGCCTCGTGGAGCGCATCACTGCCTCGCCTGCAGGAACTCGCGGACAGCCTTGGCGAGGACGACGGCGATCATGCGTTGGCGAGCCTGCGGCCCTTGCCTCCCGTCTCGCCCGATGGCCAGGTCTTCCAGGCCGCGGCGAACTACCGCCAGCATGTGCTCGAACTGATGGCCGGAGCCGAGCATCGGGGCGACGCCTCGGACGGCCTGAGCAGCGAGGATCGAGAGGAAGCCGCGGCTGCGCTCGATGAGCGCGCCCGCGACGGCGCGCCCTTCGTCTTCCTGGGCTCATCGCACGCGATGGTCGGCGCGGACGACGACGTTGTCCTGCCCGAGGGGTCCGAGCAGCACGACTGGGAGCTCGAACTCGCGGTCGTCATCGGCGCGCGCGGCCGGCGGTTGGCGCGCGACGAGGCGATGTCGGTCATCGCGGGCTACACCATCTGCAACGACATCACCACGCGCGATGCCCTGTTCCGAGCAGATGCGCGGTCCCTGGGCCTCGACTGGCTCGCGGGCAAGAACTCGCCGACGTTCCTGCCGACCGGTCCGTTGCTCGTGCCTGCCGCCCACGTCGAGAACCCCATGGACCTCCGGCTGCACCTGGCCGTCAACGGCCGGACTATGCAGAACGAGACCACCGCGGACATGCTCTTCGACGTCGCCGACCTCATCGCGCACATCTCGAACATCGCGGAGCTGCGGCCCGGCGACCTCGTGCTCACGGGGTCGCCTGCGGGCAATGGCGCAAGCCACGGCATCTTCCTCCAGCCCGGCGACCTGATCGACTCGTCGATTACGGGGCTCGGCGGACAGCGCAACCGCTGCGTCGCGGAGCCGAGGGCCACCTCCGACGCGGTGGCGGGGGCCGGCAAGGCGCGGGCATGAACGTCGAGGAACGCCTCCAGGAGCTGCTCGACAGGGAGGAGATCAGCCAGTTGATGCTCGCGTTCACAGGGGCGCTGGACGCCAAGGACTGGTGCGCCTATGGCGCGACGTTCGTCGAAGACGCCTCGTTCACGATCATGGGTCAGACACGGCACGGCCGCGACGCGATCACCGCCGGGCCCGCGCGCGAACTCGAGCGCTACGCCCGGCTGCAGCATTTCAGTGCCAACCATCAAGTCCATGTCGAAGGCGACGAGGCACGGGCCAGCCACTACCTGTTCGGCGTGCACGTGGCCGACGACGCCCAGCTGTCACAGCACGCCGACATAGGCGGGCGCTACGACTGTCGCTGCGTGCGGACACCGGACGGCTGGCGCTTCGCCGACGTTGCCCTGAGCGTCATCTGGACCGCCGGAGGGCAGTTCCGGATCGAGCAGTCCCCCGGCGACTCGATCTGAGGCGGAGGGCGTGTTATGCCGTCGCCGCTCTGGGTGCCTTGGCGGGAGCGGATCAAACGCGGCGGTCACGGCGGTCACGGCGGGCATGCGGCCTGCTGAGCGACTAGGCCAAGCTGCGGCGCCGGTCGGTGGAGGCCCGTCCGCGATCACCGTGCCGGTGGTTGCGTCAACCCCGCTTCCCCTCTGAAAGCCGTCTGTCCTCCAGCGGCGAGAGCGTCGCCGGAAGAGGGCAGAGCGGCTTCGCGCTGTCGCGTTCGCCGCTGATGAAGATGGTCGGCTGATGCGGTCGTCGAAGGCGGCGAGGTCCTCCTAGTCGCGGGTGAAGTCGCGCTAGCGGTTGAGCGGGCCGGCGAACCCGTGCGCTCGAAGCCGGCCGTGATCGCGTCGAGTTCAGGCGCCCACTCCAGCAGCGGTGCGTCGGGGAGGTGCCTCGGCGCAGCGAACCAGCCCGGCGTGCCGTCGGGGAGCGCTGCGTTGAACCGGCGCAGCCAGCTCGCGACGTCGGCCTCGATCTCGGTCTCAGCTACACCGGGCGTCTGGAAGTGGGCGACGTAGCAGTCCTCGGGGAACGCCGGCGGAGCCCTCTGCGCGAGGCGTGTACGGAACGCCCAGCATCGCGATTCCAGTGAACAGGTCAGGGCGCATCTGCGCCGACGCAGTGGCGATCGAGGAACCCCAGTCGTCGCCGGCGATGACTGCGGTATCCGCGCCGAGTCCACGCACGACCGCGACGTTGTCGGCGACGTGGGCGAGTAGCGGTACCGCCTCACCATGTCGGGGACGAAGGAGTCGCCGTAGCCGCGGACATCGATAGCGACTGAGCGACATCAGCGGAGAAGATCGAGATCGCGTCCGATACGGAGGGTGGATGGCGCTTATCGGATCGGTGACCGAGGTCCGGCCCGCTCACCGGCTCCTGAGCACGAGCGGGTCGTCGGCGTGCGCGATCAGCTCTCCGCAGGTTTGCAGTCGGCGGAGCGTTAGGTCAGTAAGCGCCGAGCGCCTACGCAGGTCCGGCGAACCCACTGAGGAAGGAATCAGTTGAAGCGGCTTCTTCTGCTCGTTCTCATCGTTTCAGGGCTTGTGGTGACACCCACCGCGCACGCCTACGTCAAACGCGTGCCCACCAAGGAGAGCTTCAAGATCGCGAGGAACGCCCAGATCGTCGCCGTGTACAAGGGGGGCCAGAAGCTGCGGCTCCGATGCGCAGGCGACGGCTGTGACTTCCTGCTGCGCGGTCGCAAGCTGGCCGACGTGAACGACCTTGACCGGAGGTTCCGCAACGTCTCGCGCTTCACGCTCAAGGTCCGGCTCCGAACCATCCGCTGACCGCGGGACGCGCGTCACATCCGTCGACGCTAGAGGTCGGTGACCCGCAGGCCGGGGACGCGCTCAGCGAGCAGTTCGGCGATCACGCGCCGGTGGCACTCCGCCGGGTCGGCCTCGAGGCACAGGAGTGCCGTGCGCGGCGCGGAGGGGAGCTCGCTGGCCAGCGCGGCGAGCTCCGGCTGCGCGTGCAGGTACGCCGCGTAGCGCTCTCGTCCCTCGGCCACTCGACCGTGCTTGAAGCACCATCGGATCTCCGGCGGCGTCCCCAATCCGCGGCGGTGCTCGTAGACGATGCCATGCTCGCCCAGCAGCGCACCCAGCCGGGTCTTCGACATCCCGGGCCGCCGCGACTGCGGCCGGAAGCGTACGTCGAGCAGCCGCTCGATACCGGCCGCCTCGAGTTCCGCGATCAGCTCCGGCGGCAGCAGCCGCTCGTAGCCGATCGTCCAGAGCCGAGGCTCAGTCGCTCGTGCGCTGGACGGGCTCGACGACGAAGCGGTCGACGTGCGGAAGGCCGAACGCGATCTCTCCCCGGCGCGGGAAGAGCCGGTCTGGACCCACGCCCGCGGGAAGGTCGCCTCGATCGCCTCGGAACAGCCCGGTAGGTCGTCGACGCAGCTGACCAGGATGTCGGCGACCCCGCGGCGCCGCAGGTCGTTGAGGACGGCGAGCCAGAACTTCGCGCCTTGGGTCCGCTGCCGCCAGATGCCGAGCACTTCGCGCCCGCCGTCGCAGGTGACGCCCAGCACGAGGTAGTAGCGGCGGTCTTGGGCCGAGCGGTCCTCGCCGACCTGCACGCTCATCGCGTCGAAGGAGACGATCGGGTAGACCGGATCGAGCGGCCGGGTCCGCCATGCCTGGACGTCGTCGAGGACCGCATCGGTGATCCGCGAGAGCGTGTCGCGGTCGATCTCGGTGCCGTAGAGCTCGCCCAGCCGGCCGCTGACGTCGTGGACGGTCATCCCGCCGGCGTAGAGCTCGAGGACCTTGTCGTCCAAGCCCGCCAGCCGGGTCTGGCGCTTGGGCAGGATCCGCGGGGAGAACGAGCCGTCGCGGTCGCGCGGCGTGTTGACCGCGACGGGCCCGAGATCGGTGTGAATCGTCTTCGAGGTCGCGCCGTTGCGGAGGTTCGAGCCCTGTGGCCGCCCACCCGCCGGATAGCCCAGGTGCTCGGTCATCTCCGCCTCCAGCGCCGTCTCCACCACCCGCCCGGCAAGCTGGCTGAGCAGCCCGTCCGGGCCCGCGAGCACCTCGGGCTTCAAACCCCGGACAGCGTCATCGAAAGCGCCGTCCGGCAGCAGCTCGGCGAGGCGATCGACGACCTCGGGTGGCGGGTGTGGCCCCTCAGCGACGACGTGCGACTCGGCGGGCCGCTTCAGCTTCATCGTGCTCATGGTGACTCGTGGGTCCCTTCGGCGGGCTCGCCGCCGTGGCCGCCGAGCCGCGCGCCCCTCCGGAGCTCCCGGCTCAGGCGGCCACGGCGCTGCAGCGCCGCGATCGTCATCACGGCAGCGTCCCGGCTACTGGACAGCGGTTGCCTCGACCTCGACGAGGAGCGAGGGAATTGCGAGCCGCGACACTCCGAGCAGCGTCGTCGCGGGCCGGCAGCCGGCCTCGGCGAGCTTCGCGCCCCAGACCTCGCCCGCCTCGATGAAGGCGTCGACGTCGGTCACGTAGTAGTTCAGCCGCACGACGTCAGCGAGCGCGAAGCCGGCCTCGCTTAGCACGGTCTCGAGGTTGTCGAGCGCCTGCGAGACCTGCGAACGCATGTCCGCGGCGTGCAGCGGCTGCCCATCGGCATCCACCGACGTCTGGCCTGCGCAATGAAGGACGCGGTCCGCTCCGGTCGTTTCGTTGGCCTGCACGTAGCCGAGTTGGTCCTGCCAAGTCCACGGGTTGACGATCCGGCGCTCCATGTCTACCTCCGTCGTTGGGGAACGCCGACAAGCCTGCCCGGCGACGAGGACGGTTCCTGACCTAAACGCCAACTGTGTTCGCGCGAGCCTGCACCCGAGGGATGAGGTCGACTCTGAGCTCCGAGACGAGCAGATCGTCCTCGTCGCACGGCGTTCAACGAGCCCCTTGGGCGGTCGGTATGCGCGCAGCGGAATGGCCGCCCGCCTCCTCGAGGAGCGCGGCCGTGAGCCTCGGTGAGCGTGTGCCTGGACGCCTGGGCCGTCTTGGCGTGGCTCGACGGCGAGGAGCGCGCGTTGAGACGCGTGAACGACCTGATCGAGTCCCGCCCGGTGATCAGCTGGGTCAACCTCGTCGAGGTCTACGACCGCTTGGAGCGCGACCACAGCCGGGACGCAGCTGACGAGACGCTCGGCGCGCTCCGAGCCAGCCTTGCGCCGGACTTGCTCGGCACCGCGCGGATGATCGAGGCGGCCCGCCTGAAGGCGCGCGCCGCGATCGCGCTAGGCGACTGCTTCGCCGCCGCGACGCCGCCGTGCCGTCGCCGGGCCCAAGGGGACACGTGGAGGCAAAAGGACCCGAGGACCAGCGGCACTACTCGCGCTCTGGCGCGACGCCGCCGGGACCGGCGGGAGCTTCATGGGCGGTCGCCACCGTCCTGGCCACCGGGTCCGCGGATCAAGCGCCCGAGCGTTGAACAATCGCTCGAGACGAGTAGTATACGACCGCAGAATACGGGATGGATTTGGGTCTCACCGACAGAGTCGCAGTAGTCACCGGCGCGAGCAGCGGGCTCGGCGCCGCCGCCGCCCGCGCCCTTTCCCAGGAAGGGGTGCGCACCGTGCTGGGGGCCCGCGGAGCCGACCGGCTCGAGCGCCTGGTGGCGGAGCTTCCCTCACCGGCGGTGTGCGTCTCCGGGGACCTGGCGGCGGCCGATGTCCCCGCCGAACTGGTGGCGCGCGCGCTCGAGCGGTTTGGGCGGCTGGACATCCTCGTCGCCAGCGGTGGCGGCCCACCCCCGGGGCCTGCGCTCGGGGTCTCCGAGCGCGATCTGCGCGACGCGTTCGAAAGCCAGTTCTTCGGGACGGTCCGCCTCGTCCAGGCGGCCGTCGCGCCGATGCGCGAGCAGGGCTGGGGACGCGTCTGCCTCGTCGGTTCGTCGTCGGTGCGCCAGCCGATCGACAACCTTGTGCTCTCCAACTCGACGCGCCCGGCTCTCTGGGGATGGGCGAAGACCCTGGCCGACGAGCTTCGTGGTGACGGTGTCACTGTGAACATGCTGTGCCCCGGACCACACGCCACGGCCCGGGCGGAGGAGCTCGGGGTGGCGCCCGGCCGCCCGATGGGGGACCCGGACGACCTGGGTCGCATCGCCGCGTTCCTCTGCTCCGCCCACACGGACTTCGTCACCGGAACGACGGTCGTCGTCGACAGCGGCGCGATGCGGGGACTGTGAGGATGACGTCTCTGGCGGGTGCGACCTCCCTCGTCGTGTCCGTCCCGGGCATCGGTGACCTCCGGGCGCACCAAATGGGTCCGGCGGAGGGGGTCCCGGTGCTGCTGCTGCACGGCATCGGATCGAGCGGGACGAGCTTCACGCAGCAGCTCGACGGACTCGCCGAGGGACATCGCCGCCTCATCGCGTGGGATGCTCCTGGGTACGGTGGCTCCTCGGACCCTCGCCGCCCGCTCGACACCGATGGCTTCGCGGCGGCGGGCTGGGGGCTCCTCGAAGCCCTTCAGGTCTCCCGGGTCCACCTCGTGGGGGTGAGCTGGGGGGGCGTCCTCGCGACCCGGATGGCGCTGCAC
>CALMNS010000133.1 GCA_937871635.1 uncultured Solirubrobacter sp. | reverse complement strand
TCGCCGAGGCGGCCACCGCTGCCTTCACCTCCGGCTTCCAGACCGCGATGCTCGTGGGCGCCGCCGCCCTGCTCCTCGGCGCCGTCGTCACCGCGGTCCTCGCCCCATCCGCCGCCGGCCGCGACGGTCTCACGCTCGAGGGCGTCACCGCCGACGCGACGCCGACCGCGACCCCGCAAGCCGTCCCGGCCTGAGCGCGGCCTGACGTCGAGGGGAGCCCCGATGGTCGGAGTCCGTACCGGCCGGTGCCGTTCAGTGCCCGATGGCCGCGCCCGGGGGGACCGGCTCGGGCGAGGAGGGCACCAGGAGCCGCCGGGTGGTCTCGAGGCCCCACTCGTCGAGCGCGCGCAGCGGATCGCTCGAGACCGCGAGGCCGCCGCTGGCCCGCACGTGCTCGGCCCAGGCCTCGCGCCGCTCGATCCCGGGGCGGGCGAGCAGGCAGTCCGGGTCGTTGACCCAGAGGCGCGCGTGCTGGAAGGCGCGCGCCCGGCCGGCGAGCACCGCGCCGCGCCCCGAGGGCTGGGAGACGTCGCCGTCAGGTGGCTCGTAGTGGGTGCCGATGTCCGGGGAGATCCGCATCGCGTCGACCAGGCCGACGCTCGGCAGCAGCGGCGCGCCGCAGCCCAGGAGCGTCGCGTTCGGCCCGGCCGCCGCCCGGATCAGGCGCAGCCCCTCGCGGTAGGCGTCGAGGCCGCTCGCGTCGGCGCGGCGGCCGCCCTCCATCGCCGCCGCGTAGATGAAGTCGATCTTGAAGTAGTCGATCCCCAGGCCGGCGAGGCGGCGGATGATCGCCTGCAGCCGCTCGGCGGCGCCCGGATGGGTGACGTCTAGGGCCCGCAGCCGCTGGTCCCAGTTGAAGCCGGCGTCGGCGCCGGCGACCAGCCACTCGGGGTGCTCGGCGGCGGTTGCGCTGCGCTCGCCGACCATGAAGGGGGCCAGCCAGATGCCCGCGCGGCGGCCGGTCGCGCGGATCCGCGCGACGACGTCGGCGAGGTCGCCGAACGCGGGGGAGTCCTCGAGCCAGTCCCCGAGCCCCGCCTGCCAGCCGTCGTCGACCTGCACGACGGCGACGTCGAGGCCCAGCGCGTCGATCGCGTCGAGGTTCTCGAGCACGTCGCCCGCGGTCACCTCGCGCCAGTAGCAGTACCACGAGCACCAGGCCGGGCCGATCGGCGCGGTAGTTGGGGCGCCCATCCGCCGCCCCAACCCGTCCGCCCAGGTGGCCAGGGCGCAGGCGACGTCCCCCTCGAAGGCCTCCTCGTGGACCTCGCCGGTGGCCTCGACGAGGATCCGCCGGCCCGCGAGCCGGGCGCGGATCGAGGCCACGTCGCGGGCCGGGTCAGGGGAGGAGAACACCCGCACGGCCCCGCCGTCGCCGGGGTCCACGACCAGCAGCCCCTCGCCCTGGAAGCCCGTCGCCGGCGGCGGGCGCTCGGGCCGGAATGCCATCGTCTGCCAGACGGGCCGCGCCGGCCGGGGCGACGTCGCGTCGGCGCGGTACAGGCCGGCCGGGCTCCACGACTGCCAGC
>CALMNS010000132.1 GCA_937871635.1 uncultured Solirubrobacter sp. | reverse complement strand
CGGTGGTGGAGCGGGCCGAGCGGCGCGCGGTCGGGGTCACCGTCGAGGGCGTGCCGATCGAGCTGGTCGCCGCCGAGCCGGAGCGGTTCGGGACCGCCCTGGTGCGGGCGACGGGCTCGTCCGCGTACGTGGCGGCGCTCGAGCCGCTGCCGGACGCGGGCGACGAGACGTCCGTCTACGCCGCGCTCGGCCTTCCGTGGTGCCCGCCGGAGCTGCGCGAGGAGGCGTTCCGCGGCGAGCCCCCGGCCCTCGTCTCGCCGGCCGACGTTCGCGGCGACCTCCATTGCCACACGACCTGGTCGGACGGTCGCGCGAGCGTCCAGGAGATGGGCCGCGCCGCGCGCGAGCGCGGCTATGACTACGTCGCGATCTGCGACCACACCCCGGCCGTCGGCGCCGTCCAGGGCCTGGAGGCCGACGACGTCCGCCGGCAGGCTGAGGAGATCGCAGCGGCGAACGAGGCGCTGGCGCCGTTCCGCGTCCTGCGCGGGATCGAGTGCGACATCCTCCCCGACGGGCGGCTCGACCTTCCCGACGACGTGCTGGCCGAGCTCGAGTGGGTGCAGGCCAGCGTCCACGGGGGGCAGCGGATGCCGCGACGGGAGATGACCCAGCGCGTCGAGGAGGCGTTGCGCCACCCGCAGGTGCGCTGCCTGAGCCATCCGACGGGCCGAATCCTCGGCCGGCGGCCGGAGAACGCGCTCGACCTCGACCGGGTGTTCGCGGTCGCGATCGAGGAGGGCGTCGCGATCGAGGTCAACGGGCTCGCCCCCAGGCTCGACCTCAGCGGCGAGCACGTCCGCGACGCGCTCCGCGCCGGCGTGCGGATCGTCTGCTCGACCGACGCGCACTCCGTCCGCGGCCTCGAGAACATGGAGCTCGCGGTCCGGACCGCGCGCCGCGGGTGGGCGATGGCCGCCGACGTCGCCAACACCGGCCCGCTCGCGTCGATCCTCCGGACCGAGTAACGCCCGTCCTACGCCGCGACGAAGCCCCCGGCCCGCGCGGGGTGTGCGAAGGAGTCGAGCGCGGCGGCGACCATGGCCTGTACGCCGGTCTCGAGCGTCGGGTCGATGACGGGCGCGAAGGCGGGGTGGTGGTTGGTCGGGATGTCGTCGGCGACGCGGCCGGCCTGCTCGGCTCGGCGGTACTGGTCAGGGTCGGTGCCGCCGACGTACCAGAAGACCGAGGGGACCTCCCATTCGGTGCCGAAGGAGCCGAAGTCCTCGCTGGCGGACAGCGGCGCCGGCAGCTCGTGCACCCGCTCGTCCCCGAACCGGGCGCGCAGCGCGGCGGCGACGCGCGCCGTCGCGGCCGGCTCGTTGACGGTCAGCGGGTAGTGCTCGGTGGCGGTGATCCGCGGCGGCTGGGGAGCCCCTGAGGCCTGGGCCTCGGCGATGACGATCCGCTCGATGGCGTCGAGCACGCGGCGGCGGACGGCTTCGTCGAAGCTGCGGACGTTGATCCTCAGCAGCGCCTCGTCGGGGATGACGTTGGCCTTTGCCCCGGCCTGGAGCGCGCCGACGGTCACGACGGCGGCCTGGGTGGCGGCAACCTCCCGCGAGACGATCGTCTGCAACCGCAGCACGGTGGCGGCGGCCATGACGATCGGGTCGACGCTGGACTCGGGCATCGAGCCGTGCGCGCCGCGCCCGAAGAGGCGCACCTCGAGGCTGTCGGCGGCCGCCTGGGTGACGCCGGAGCGGTAGCCGATCCGGCCCGCGGGCGCGGGCATGACGTGCTGGCCGAGGATGACGTGCGGCCTGGGGAAGCGGTCGAACAGGCCGTCGTCGATCATCGCCTGGGCGCCCTCGGCGGTCTCCTCGGCGGGCTGGAAGGCGGCGAGCACCGTCCCCCGCCACGCGTCGCGGGCCTCCGCGAGCAGCGTGGTGGCGCCGATGAGCCAGGCGACGTGCAGGTCGTGGCCGCAGGCGTGCATGACCGGGACCGCGTTGCCGGCGGCGTCGGTCGCGGTGGCGGTGCTCGCATAGGGCAGGCCGGTGGCCTCCTCGACCGGCAGTGCGTCCATGTCGGCGCGGAGCATCACGGTCGGCCCCTCGCCGTTGGCCAGCAGGCCGACGACGCCGGTGCCGCCGACGCCCGGGGTCACGTCGTAGCCCGCGCGCTCGAGGCTCTGCGCCGCGATGCCCGCGGTGCGCTGCTCCTGCATGGAGAGCTCAGGGTTCGCGTGGACGTCGCGGTAGAGGTCCCTGAGCGCCGGCAGGATCTCCTCCAGGCCGCGCAGCACGACGTCGGTCGGCGTCATCCGGGTGGCGTCTGCTGTGGTGGGCGCGATGGGATCCTCCATGTGGCCATCTGCGGTGAGGAGTACCCCGTGAACGGCGGCGTCGATGCGACCCTGATCCTGTGGCTGAACCTCCTGGGCACCTTCGTGTTCGGGGTCAGCGGCGGGCTCGCCGCCGTCCGCG
>CALMNS010000131.1 GCA_937871635.1 uncultured Solirubrobacter sp. | reverse complement strand
GGTCCAGGGCGGCGGTCGGCTCGTCGGGGACGACCATCTCGCGGGCGGCGACCAGGAGCGTCGGCAGCGGCATCGTGTTGACCGTGTCGGGCCCCACGAGGCCGTCGACGTACAGCGTCTCGGGGTAGTGGGGGTTCTTGACCCCGGTCGACGCCCACAGCGGGCGCTGGACGGGACAGCCCGCGTCGCGCAGGGCGCCGAAGCGCTCGCCGCCGAAGACCTCCCGGAACGCCAGGTAGGCCGCGCGTGCGTTGGCCAGCCCGGCCCGGCCGGCCAGCTCCGGGCGGCCCAGGGCCTCGAGCCGCTTGTCGACCTCGGTGTCGACGCGCGAGACGAAGAAGGAGGCGACGGAGTGGCGGTCGAGCGGGAGCCCCGCGGCCTGGCGGCGCTCCATGGCGCGCAGGAAGGCGTCCATCACCCGGCGGTGGGCGGCGACGGAGAACAGCAGCGTCACGTTGACGTGCATCCCCTCGAAGAGCGCCTCCTCGATGGCCGGCAGCCCGGCGTCGGTGGCCGGGATCTTGATCATCAGGTTCGGCCGGTCGACCAGCCCCCAGTAGAGGCGGGCCTGCTCGAGGGTCCCCTCCGTGTCGTGGGCGAGGCGCGGCGCGACCTCGAGCGAGACGAAGCCGTCGTGGCCCTCTGAGCCCTCGTAGACGGGCCGCAGCACGTCCGCGGCGAGCTGGACGTCGCGGACCGCGATGCGGCGGTAGAGCTCCCGGGCGCTCAGGCCCTCCTGGGCCCCGGCGCGCAGCTCGCCGTCGTAGTCGGGGGAGCCGAGGATCGCCTTCTCGAAGATCGCCGGGTTCGACGTGACGCCGCGCAGCGACTCCTCGTCGACCATCCGCTGCAGCTCGCCCCCTTCGACCATCGAGCGACGGATCTGATCGAGCCAGACGCTGGTGCCGGCGGCGGTCAGCGCCGCGAAGCGTTCGTTGACCGGTGCGGTGGAGCTCATCGCCGGGACGGTACCCGTTTCGCTCCCTTGTCCCTCGGGCAACGCGAAGTTCATGAGCACCACCACCGACGCAGACCAGACCACCGCCGAGCGGCGCCGCGAGCTCGGCCAGCAGCTGCGGGTCGACTCCGTCCGCTCATCCTCCGCCGCCAGCTCGGGGCACCCCACCTCGTCGATGTCGGCGGCGGACCTCATGGCGGTCCTCGTGGACGGGCACCTGCGCCTCAACTTCCAGGCCCCGGACGACCCCCGCAACGACCACCTGATCTTCTCCAAGGGCCACGCGTCGCCGCTCTACTACTCGGTGCTCAAGCTGGCCGGCGCCATCTCCGACGAGGAGCTCCTCTCCTTCCGGCGGTTCGGCTCGAAGTTCGAGGGCCATCCCACGCCCGTGCTGCCGTGGGTCGACGTGGCCACCGGCTCGCTCGGCCAGGGGCTGCCGATCGCGGTCGGCGTCGCCCAGGCCGGCAAGCGGCTCGACCGCCTCCCCTTCCGGGTCTACGCGCTGTGCGGCGACTCCGAGATGGCGGAGGGCTCCATGTGGGAGGCCTTCGAGCACGCGGCGTTCAACGAGCTCGACAACCTCTGCGCGATCATCGACGTCAACCGCCTGGGCCAGACGGGCGAGACGATGGTCGGCTGGGACCTCGACCGCTACGTGCGCCGGGCCGAGGCGTTCGGCTGGAAGGCGCTAGCCATCGACGGCCACGACGTCGAGGCGATCGACCAGGCGTTCACCGAGGCGGCCGAGACGAAGGGCCAGCCGACGGTGATCGTCGCCCGGACCATTAAGGGCAAGGGCGTAGTCGCCGTCCAGGATCTCCCGGGCAAGCACGGCAAGCCGGTCGAGGACGAGGAGGCCGCCATCGAGGAGCTCGGCGGCTACCGCGAGGTCACCGTCGACGTGCCGGGGCGCGAGGAGCAGGGCGAGCCGCACGTCTTCGAGGTGCCCGGCGGCGAGCTGCCGACCTGGCAGCTCGGCGACGAGGAGGCCACCCGCAAGGCCTACGGGACGACGCTGGCCGCGCTCGGCTCGATGCGCGGGGACGTCGTCGCGCTCGACGGCGAGGTGTCGAACTCGACCCACGCCGAGGACTTCCGCGAGGCGCACCCCGACCGCTACTTCGAGATGTACATCGCCGAGCAGCAGCTCGTGGCCACCGCGGTCGGCTTCCAGGTCCGCAACTGGATCGGCTTCGCCTCGACCTTCGCCGCGTTCTTCTCCCGCGCCTACGACTTCGTGCGCATGGCCGCCGTCTCGCGCGCCGATCTGCGCCTCGTGGGCTCCCACGCCGGCGTCTCGATCGGCGAGGACGGGCCGTCCCAGATGGCGCTCGAGGACTTCGCCTCGCTGCGCGCGATCCACGGCAGCGTCGTGCTGCACCCGTCGGACGCCAACCAGGCCGCCCAGCTCCTGGCCGCCATGGCCGAGCGGCCCGGGATCTCCTACCTGCGCACGCTCCGCGCGAAGACCGAGGTCCGCACGCCGCCCGACGAGGCGGTGACCATCGGCGGCTCGCGGCAGCTCCGCGACGGCACCGACGTGGCGATCATCGCCTGCGGCATCACGGTGCCCGAGGCGGCCGCGGCCGCCGAGCGCCTGGCGCGGGACGGCATCGAGGCCCGCATCGTCGACGCCTACTCGATCAAGCCGATCGACGCGGAGGCCGTCCAGGCCGCCGCCCGGGACTGCGGGGCGATCGTCACCGTGGAGGACCACTGGGCCGAGGGCGGCCTGGGCGACGCCGTGCTCGACGCGCTGGCCGCCTCCGACGCCCGGCCCAAGGTCCACAAGCTGGCCGTGCGCAAGATGGTCGGGTCGGGCAAGCCCGCCGAGCTGCTCGCCGACGCGGAGATCGACGCCGACGCGATCGTCAAGGCGGCCACGGCGGCGGCGGGCGGGAAGAGCTAGCGAGAAGCCCGGCGGGGGCCCGTGGCAGGGCGCGCGGCCGGCGAACGGTCGACGGCGCTGGGGAAGGACGAAAAGTCGTCTCGTCTCGGACTACAATGGTTGCATGAGCACCCAAGTCGAGAAATCCGAGCAGGAGTGGCGCGAGCAGCTCACCCCGGCGCAGTACGAGGTGCTTCGCAAGCACGGCACCGAGCGGGCGTTCTCGGGCGAGTACTGGAACACGAAGGCCGACGGCGTCTACCGCTGCGCGGGCTGCGGAGCGGAGCTCTTCTCCTCCGACACGAAGTTCGACTCGGGGACCGGGTGGCCGAGCTTCACCGACCCGCTGGTGGCCGAGTCCGTCGAGACCCGCGAGGACCGCAGTCTGTTCATGAAGCGCACGGAGGTCATCTGCAAGCGCTGCGGCGGCCACCTGGGGCACGTCTTCGACGACGGCCCGCGTGAGGCCGGCGGCCAGCGCTACTGCATCAACTCATGCGCGCTCGAGTTGACGCCCAGGACCGACTGACACGTCGTCAACGCGCGCTCAAGCGGCGGACCCCGCCCGCCGATGACGTGCGCGGATGCCTGAACTGGCCGACCATGCCCGGCTCGTCGCCGTCCGCGCCTCCGGGCTGCGGGAGCTGACCGAACCCGCACGCGAGCCGTTCGAGCGGCTCTGCCGGGTCGCGGGGCAGGCGCTCGGGGCCGACGCGAGCGCCGTGACGCTGCTCGACGCGGAGCGCCTGCGGGTCGTCGCCGCCCACGGCATGGAGCGCGTGGACTTCCCCGTCGGCGAGTCCGTCTGCCGCCGGGTGATCGAGACGGGCGCCCCGGTCGTCGTCGAGGACACCCGGCTCGACCCGGCCCACGGACCCGGGTCCTTCTGCGTGGCCCGAGGCGTCATCGCCTACGCCGGGGTCCCCCTGCGCGACCAGTCCGGGACGATCGTCGGCAGCCTCTGCGCGGTCGAGGCCGTGCCGCGGTGCTGGACGGGCCCCGAGCTCGGGCTGCTCGAGGACATCTCGCAGATGGGGACCGTGGAGCTCGCCGCCCGGGACACGGCGGCCGTGGCCGAGCAGGCGCAGCGCCGGATGGGCGCGGTGGTCGCCTCGGCGCTGGACGCGATCGTCACCATGGACGACGCCGGGCTCATCACGGAGTTCAACCCCGCGGCGGAGGGGATGTTCGGCCACCGGCGCGAGGCCGCGGTCGGCCGCCGGCTCTCCGACCTGCTCGTCCCGCCCGCGCGGCGCGCGGCCCACGAGTCGGGGCGCGAGCGGGCGGTGGCCACCGGGACGGGCCGCATCCTCGACCGGCGCATCGAGCAGACCGCCATGCGCGCCGACGGCAGCGAGTTCCCCGTCGAGCTGACGGTGACCCGCACGGACGCCGGGGGCGAGACCGCCTTCACCGGCTTCCTCCGCGACCTCTCGAGCCAGCGCCGCGCCGAGCGGGCGCTCTCCGACGTCGAGGCCCGGCTCGCGGACCTGGCCTACGTCGACCCGCTCACGCGGCTCCCGAACCGCGCGTGGCTCGAGGAGACGGTGGACCTGGCCCTGGGCGCCGAGGCGTGGACCGCCGGGCGGACCGCGGCCCTGCTGTTCGTCGATCTCGACGAGTTCCAGGCGGTCAACGACTCGCTCGGGCACGCCGGGGGCGACGCGGTGCTCCGCGAGGCGGCGGCTCGGCTGCTCGCGACGACGGGCTCCGCGGCGCAGGTGGCCCGCCAGGGCGCCGACGAGTTCCTCGTCTTCGTCGACCGGCTCGGCTCCGAGCCGCAGGGCGCCGCCGAGCGGGTCGCCCTCCAGGTCATCGCGGCGCTCGCGGCGCCGTTCACGATCGCCGACCTCGAGTTCCACGTGGAGGCCAGCGTCGGCATGTCGCTCTTCCCCCGGGACGGCGACGGCTTCGCGGAGCTCCTGCGCGGCGCCGAGTCCGCGCTGCACCAGGCCAAGCGCGCCGCCGGCACGCGGATGGCCACGCACCGGCGCGACGACCAGGGGGCGCGCCGCCGCCTGACGATGAGCGCCCGCCTGCGCCGGGCGCTCGCCCAGGAGCAGTTCGTGCTCCACTACCAGCCGATCCTCGAGCTCGAGACCGGCACGACGACCGCCGTGGAGGCCCTCCTGCGCTGGGAGGACCCCGAGCACGGCCTGATCGCGCCGCTCGACTTCATCTCGATCGCCGAGGCGACCGGGCTCATCGTGCCGATCGGCGCCTGGGTCGCGGAGGCCGCCTGCCGGCAGGCGGCGGCGTGGCACGACCGCGGCCTCGACGTCAGCGTGGGCTTCAACGTGTCTCCCGTCCAGCTCGCCCGGGGGGACTTCGCCTGGCGGCTCGCCGAGATCATCGAGCGCACCGGGGCGCCGGCGGACGCCATGATCGTCGAGGTCACCGAGTCGGTGGCCATGGAGGGCGGGCCGGAGACCGAGGAGGCCCTCGAGCGCCTCTCGGGCCTCGGGGTGATGGTGGTCATCGACGACTTCGGGGCGGGGCACTCCTCGCTCACCCGCCTGCGCCGCCTCGACATCGGCTCGCTGAAGATCGACCGCGCCCTGCTCGAGGGCGTGCCCGGCGATCCGGGCGCCGCGGCCGTCGTTTCGGCCACGCTGGCCCTCGCCGACGCGCTCGGCATCCCCACCGTGGCCGAGGGGGTCGAGACCGAGGCCCAGCGGGTCTTCCTCCGCGACCGCGGCTGCCGGTGGGCGCAGGGCTTCGGCCTCGCCCGGCCGATGGTGGCCGGCGCGGTGACCGAGCGGCTGCTCGCCGCCCTCCGGCCGCCCGCCGGGACCCTTACCGGCGGTTGAAACCCGCGTCCTAGCCTGCCCGCGGTGTCGGTGATCACCGCCCGCGGCGTTGTCAAGACCTTCGGCGAGGGCCGCGCCGCGCGCCGGGTGCTCGACGGCGCCGACCTGCAGGTCGACCGCGGCGAGGTCGTCGCCGTCCTGGGCCGCTCGGGCCAGGGCAAGTCGACCCTGCTGCACCTGCTCGGCGGCCTCGACCGGGCCGAGGCCGGGACGATCGACGTCGACGGCACCCGGGTGACGGGGGCCTCCGAGCGGGAGCTGAGCGCGCTGCGCCGCCGCCGCGTCGGCTTCGTCTTCCAGTTCTTCCACCTGCTCCCCGAGCTGGGCGGGGAGGCCAACGTCCTGCTGGCCGGCCGGGTCCGCGGCGCCCACCCCGACGCCGCCGCCCGCGGGCGCGCGCTGGTCGACTCGCTCGGCCTGCGCC